>JAYUXS010000360.1:0-3416 GCA_043752845.1 Lysobacterales bacterium
TGCTTCGAGTTCCGTCGATCGCGGTTGTGGTGGGCGAGGGCGGTTCTGGCGGCGCACTGGGCATCGGCGTCACCGATCGCGTACTTATCTTCGAGAACAGCTACTACTCGGTCATCTCGCCGGAAGGCTGCGCCTCGATTCTCTGGAAGAGCGCCGAACGCGCCCGCGATGCGGCGGAAGCACTCGGCCTCACCGCCCACCGCCTGCTCGAACATGGCCTGATCGACCTTGTCATTCCCGAACCGCTCGGCGGCGCCCATCGCAATCCGACCGACATGGCACAGCGCCTCAAGGCCGTCCTGCTCGACCAGATCGCCGAACTGGAAAAACTCGATACCGACGTCCTGCTCACCCAGCGCTACGAAAAACTGCGCGGCATGGGGCAGTATCTGGCGGCTTGAGCCGAAGGTTTTTTGGTTCAACGGATAGCAAAACGCCCGCAGTACGCGGGCGTTCTGCCTTGCGCAAAGGCTGGCAATTACGGCTTGCGTGCCGGGGTCACCGTCATCTGCTCGCGATTCTTTTCGACGGTCTTGTCGCCGATGCCTTTCACATCTGCGAGTTCATCGATCGATTTGAAGCCGCCGTGCGCGCTGCGGTAGGCGACAATGGCTTCGGCCTTGGCGGCGCCGATGCCATTCAGCGTTTCCAGTTGCGCCGTCGTTGCCGTGTTGAGATTGACCTGGGCAGCAAAGGCAGCCAGCGAAGCGAGTGACAACGACAGGCCGAGGACGAGGTTCTTGATGAAGTTCATGGCGTGATCCTTTGAGTGGTTGATGGGTGCCGGTGTGCTCACCGGACGACGACCATTCTCGGGATTTGCCCTGTGTGCTGCTTCCGCAGGAATCGGAACGATGGCTGCGAGATTACGCTGCGCGCGCCTGCGAAATTTCCGAGATGATCAGCGCCCCGGCATGCCCGGCGGCCCCATCACCCCGCCCGGGCCGCCCATCCCGCCCGGCCCCATCATGCCCTTCATGCTGCGCATCAGTCCCTTGAGTCCGCCGCCACTGAGCTTCGACATCATCTTTTCCATCTGCTGATATTGCTTCAGCAGGCGGTTCACATCGGCCGGCTGGGTGCCGGAACCACGCGCGACGCGCGCCTTGCGCGAACCGTTCAACAGGGCGGGATGGCGGCGTTCCTTCTTGGTCATCGAGCCGATGATCGCGATCATGCGATCGGTGTCCTTGTTGCTGACCTTGTCCTTCAGATGCTGCGGGATCTGACCCATGCCCGGCAGCTTGTCCATCAGGCCGGTGATGCCGCCCATGCTCTGCATCTGGCCGAGTTGGTCGCGCATGTCGTTCAAGTCGAACTTCTTGCCCTTGATGACTTTTTCGGCGAGTTTCTGCGCCTTTTCCTGATCGACCTTGCGTTCCACTTCTTCGACCAGCGACAGCACGTCGCCCATGTCGAGAATGCGCGAGGCGGCACGATCCGGATGGAAGAGCTCCAGCGCATCCGGCTTTTCACCGGCACCGACGAACTTGATCGGCCGACCGGTCAGTTAACGTACCGACAGCGCCGCACCACCGCGGGCATCACCATCGGTCTTGGTCAGGATCACGCCGGTGAGCGGCAGCGCTGCGGCGAACGCCTTCGCGGTATTGGCCGCGTCCTGCCCGGTCATCGCGTCGACCACGAACAGGGTTTCGATCGGTTGCGCCGCTTCATGCACAGCAGCGATTTCTTCCATCATCGCGCCATCGATGGCAAGACGTCCGGCGGTATCGATGATCAGCACGTCGGCAAAGCTGCGACGCGCGTCGTCGAGTGCGCGATGCACGATGGTCACTGCCGCTTCACCGGCTTCGCTGGGGTGAAACAGGGCATCGACTTGTGCGGCCAGCGTCTTCAACTGTTCGATCGCGGCGGGACGATAGACGTCGACGCTGACCACCATCACCTTCTTCTTGCGCCGCTCGCGCAGATGCTTGGCGAGCTTGGCCACGGTCGTGGTCTTGCCGGCGCCCTGCAGGCCGGCCATCAGGATCACCGCCGGCGCTGGGCAATTCAGGTTCAGCTCGGCATTGGCACTGCCCATGACGGCAGTCAGTTCCTGCTGCACCACCTTCACCAATGCCTGTCCTGGCGAAAGACTTTTCAGCACGTCCTGGCCGAGCGCGCGCTGCTTGATGCGCTCAATCAGCGCACTGACGACCGGCAAGGCGACGTCGGCTTCGAGCAGCGCGATACGCACGTCCCGCATGGCTTCACGGATGTTTTCTTCCGTCAGCCGCGCGCGACCGCGCAGCTTCTGCATGGTGGACGACAGGCGATTGCTGAGTGACTCGAACATGGGTACGACCGGATCGGAAAATCGGGCGGCGAGTATAGCGACTGATCTGCGGTCGGTAATTCCCGCGCTCATGACCGCATGCGACACTCGCGCCCATGTCACCTGTCCTCGCCACGATTGCCGCCCTGTTCTACGTCGCCGGTGCTTATGTCGCGCTGTCGCCGTCTGAACACGCCGAGCGGCTGCGCCACGTGCCCATCCTCGGTGCGTGTGCGCTGACTGCGCATGGCCTGGGCCTGGGATTGCACGCACGTGCTGCGGCCGGATTCGATCTGCATTTTTTCAATGCGCTCTCCGCGATGGCCGCGTTGTGTGTCGTCGTGCTCCTGATTCTGATGCCCTGGCATCGATTGCAACGCCTCGCGGCCGTTGTGTTTCCAGTGGCGGCGTTCGCGGTGTTGCTTGGTTTGCTGATCGAAGTACGACCAGCTGCGAATGCCATCGCCGACTGGCGCATCGCCATGCACGCTGCGCTCGCGGTACTCGCATTTGCGACGCTGTCGATTGCCGGCGTCGTCGCCTTCCAGCTCAGCGTGCAGGACCACGCCTTGCGTACGCATCGTTACTCGCGCTGGTTTTCCGGTGCGCCGCCGCTGGTGCACGTCGAGCAATTGCTGTTCCAGTTGATTGCTGCCGGCTTCCTCTTGCTGACGCTGGCCCTGGTCACCGGCGTGCTCTTCGTGCACGACCTGATGGCCCAGCATCTCGCGCACAAGACCGTGCTTTCGCTGGTCGCATGGTGCGTATTCGGCACGCTGCTGGTCGGCCGCGTTCGATCCGGCTGGCGCGGGAGGCGCGCGGTGCGCTTCGTGATCGCAGGCATCGTGCTGCTGGTGCTGGCCTACTTCGGTTCGAAATTCGTGCTCGAACTGGTTCTGCAACGACGCGGATGATTGCGCCAATCGCGTCGCGGCAAAGTTTGTGATTGCTGAGTTAGACTCGAACTTCTCCCGCTACTTCATGAGCGTATGACGACGACCGGATCAGAACGACGCCGATTCCATCGCTTCGCCTTTGAAGGCAGCGTGAAGCTCTATTCCGATCGCGCGATGTGGGACGCCGAGTTGATCGACATCTCGTTGAAAGGCGCGCTGACCACGAGACCTGCCGATTG
>JAYUXS010000361.1:0-3395 GCA_043752845.1 Lysobacterales bacterium
GACCCGGCCTGATAGGACGGGATACCTACCTTGGGATCACCCTTCATCAAGCCGTTGACGCGCGTCTCGATGTTGGCGCGCGTCGTCTTCAATTCCTCGAAGGCTTCCAGATTACCGGCCGCGGCTTCCGTCGCGAACTTGGAAATCTGCTGCGACAGCACCTGGAGATCGGTGGTGTAGACAATCGCTGCACGTTCCTGACCGTCCTTGTAAAAACGCCAACCGACGTTTGCAAGCAGTGCGGCTAGGCCGACGAAGGCCAGCAGGCCCCAGAATGCGGACCCGCTGAATCGCGATCCGGTATTGGCTGACGTTGTGCTCATAGGATATTCCTCGCCGTTCTAACCACCAAAACCGACGGACTCACGCCGCCGCCTGTACGAATTCGCGATTCCGCACCAGCGCATGCACGCTGAAATTGCGATACCTCACGCCCCCTAAATCAAACTGCTTCAGCACGTAGCGCTGATAGCGCGCATCGTCCTCGACGACACCGACTGCCTCGTTGTCATCGACGAAACTGCGCTGGCCAAGCACCTCGTCCACCAGCAGGCCGACGCTGCCCCCCTGCTGTTTCACGACCAGCACTCGCGAACGGTCGTTGTGCGTGTTCTTCTCGCCTTCGACGAATCCGCGCAGATCAACGACGGGTACCAGGTTGCCGCGAACATTCGCGACACCAAGCAACCACGGTCGCGTGCCGGGCACGAAGGTCATGGTCGGATAGACCAGTATTTCGGCGATTTCCGCGATGTTGCTGACCATCAGTTTGCCGCTGACACGAAACGCGATGCCGCGCCAAAGACCCGGCGCGTCGATCTGTTCGGGCAGGCCGGCAACGTGCGTCATGCTGCGCCGCTCGTAATCGAGCAGCACATCAAACGGGCTGGCTTGCGTATCGGACTCGCTCATTCGTCCCTCACGTTCCGATTTTGGCTGACTGTGTTCATCGCCCCCTCCCCTCGTCGGACATCAGGCTTTGAGATCGACGTGACGACGAATCGCACCGAGCAATTCTTCGCGTGTGAACGGCTTCGTCAAATATTGCTCGGAACCGACGATGCGGCCACGCGCCTTGTCGAACAGACCGTCCTTGGAAGACAGCATGATCACCGGAACGCTCTTGAACATCTGGTTGTTCTTGATCAGCGCGCAGGTCTGATAACCATCGAGTCGCGGCATCATGATGTCGACAAAGATGATCTGGGGATGCTGATCGGAGATCTTTGACAGCGCTTCAAAACCGTCGGTGGCGGTCACCACATCACAGCCTTCCTTCTTCAGCAAGGTTTCGGCTGTGCGGCGGATCGTCTTCGAATCATCGATCACCATCACCTTCAATCCGGCGAGGGAACCTTCATTGCCTTGTTCGTCCATACGACCCCCGTGAGTCTTTGGGCCTAACTGATTGCCTCATCGAAATACGCGACAGACTTGCGAAAAGGCGCTGCGACGGCTTCGAACCTGATTGAAAGCTGTTTAGCCAACGTGGAGAAGACTGTCAAGTAAAGTCTCTAATGTCTTGTTGAAAAAGGTTATCATGCGCGAAACCCGGAATGATCGATCGACTCAATTCCGGCCGCCACACCAGCGCCCCACCTCTGACCGCAAACCCGGAAACAACCATGCGCAAGTTCGGCGTGCTGATGGACCCGTTGCAGACAATTCGCCCCGCCAAGGATTCCACCGTGGCGATATTGCGAACCGCAGCGCGTCGTGGCCATGCGCTGTTTGCCTGCTCACAGCGCGACCTGATGCTCTCGTCGGATGGCGCTGCAGCTCGATTTCAGGCCATCACCGTGCACGACGACGATAACGCCTGGTACACGCCCGGCGCGTCCACAGTGATGCATCTCGACGCGCTCGATGTGTTGTTGCTGCGCAAGGACCCGCCAGTCGACTCGGCGTTTTTGCATGACCAACTCTGGGCGAGCATGGCGCGCGGTGCGAAGCCGTTGCTTGTAAACAATCCACAGGCACTGCGCGATTGCAACGAAAAGTTGTTCGCACTCGAGTTTCCGCAGTGCTGCCCGCCGACGTTGGTGGCGCGCGACGCACGCGTGTTGCGCGAATTCGTGGCGACGCATGACCAATGCGTCCTCAAACCGATCGACGGCATGGCCGGGCGCTCGATCTTCCGCAGCCATCGTGGCGACCCGAACTTGAACGTGATTCTCGAGACCCTGACCGAGAACGGGCACGCGTTTGCACTGGCACAGCGCTTCATTCCGGAGATCAGCGCCGGCGACAAGCGTATTTTGATGATCGACGGCGAAGCGGTGCCGTTTTCGCTGGCGCGCATTCCCGGCGCCGATGATTTCCGCGGCAACCTTGCGCGCGGCGGACGTGGCCTGGCGCAGCCCCTGAGCGAACGTGATCGATGGATCTGCGCGCAAGTCGGTCCGGAATTGCGGCGGCGTGGCCTGTTTTTCGTCGGCCTCGACGTGATTGGCGACTGGCTGACCGAGATCAACGTGACCAGCCCGACCGGTATCGTCGACATCGACGCGCAGTCCGGCACCGACATCGGCGCCCTGTTGTTCGATGCAATCGAGAGCAAACTCGCGTGAGCGGGCAACGCATCGGTCCGGAAGAACGGCTGCGGGTGACACTGCTGTTCTCGGCGATCGTGCACGCCATCGTCGTGCTCGGCGTCACGTTCGACTATGAAGACCCTGCCGCCTATCTGCCGAGCCTCGATGTCATTCTCGTGCAGTCAGCCGCTGCGACCAAACCGGACAAGGCCGACTTCCTCGCCAATGCCTCGCAACAGGGCGGTGGCGAATCGGACGAATCGAAGCGCCCGCGGCAACCGGTGACAAGCCCGATCCCGAAAGCAACCGAGGGCATCGCGCCGATGCCGCTGCGTGCCGGTGCACCGCGCGCGCAAGAGGCAACGCCGGAACCGCTGTTGCGCGGCAAGTCCGATGATTTCGCGGTGCAGCGCGTGGATGTTGCCCGCCCGGAAACACCGCCGACCCCGCAGGTGACTGCACGCGAACTGATGGAACACAGCCTCGAGATGGCGCGGCTCGCCGCCGAAGTGGAACGCCAGAGTGAAGCCTATGCGAAGCGCCCAAAGCGCAAGTTCATTTCGGCGAGCACCCGGGAATATGCTTACGCCGCGTACATGCGCGCCTGGGTCGCCAAGATCGAGCGCATCGGCAATCTGAACTATCCGGACGAAGCACGACGACGGCAGTTGCATGGCGGCCTGGTGCTGACGGTAGCGGTGCAACGCGATGGCAGCATTGAACGTATCGATGTGATCCAGTCCTCGGGCGTGGACGTGCTCGACCAGGCTGCGATTCGCATCGTCGAACTCGGCGCACCGTTCACGCCGCTGCCGGTCTCGGACGAACAGGTGGACGTGTTGCACATCACCCGCACCTGGC
>JAYUXS010000362.1:0-7889 GCA_043752845.1 Lysobacterales bacterium
TGAATTGCACCTGTCGATCCTGATCGAGAACATGCGCCGCGAGGGTTATGAAGTGGCCGTGTCGCGCCCGGAAGTGATCATCAAGCAGGTCGATGGCCAATGGATGGAGCCGTTCGAGAACCTTGTCTGTGATCTTGAAGAACAGTTCCAGGGCGGTGTGATGCAGCGCCTCGGCGAGCGCAAGGCACAGCTCAAGAACATGGAACCGGACGGTCGCGGTCGCGTGCGTCTGGAATACCTGATTCCGGCCCGCGGCCTGATCGGCTTCCAGACCGAATTCCGCACCATCACCGCCGGTACCGGATTGCTGTTCCATGTCTTCGAACACTATGGCCCGCGTGCCGAAGGTTCGATTGGCAAGCGCCAGAACGGCGTGATGATCAGCAATGGTCAAGGACCGACACCCGCCTATGCGCAGTACGCGATGCAGGAACGCGGCCGCTTGTTCGTCGAACCGAATCAGGAAATCTACGAAGGCCAGATCGTCGGCATCCACGCCAAGGACAACGACCTCACGGTCAACGCCCTGCGCGCCAAGCAGCTGACCAACTTCCGCGCCTCGGGCAAGGACGACAACCTGATGCTGACGCCGCCGATCAAGTTTTCGCTGGAACAGGCGCTCGAGTTCATCGAAGACGACGAACTCGTCGAAGTGACGCCGGTCGCGATTCGCCTGCGCAAGAAAGCACTCACCGAAAACGACCGCAAACGCGCGACGCGTCACGCGGCATGATGTTCAGCGGGCGCTGTGGTTTCACAACGCCCGCTTGATCAACGCAAAACTTGATCATTGCTCCCTTGCCGCTGGCGTCGCACAATCGACGTACCTCAAGGGAGTACGACGATGATGCAGTTGCGAATAGTCCCCATGCTTGGTGGTCTGATGCTGGCTTGCGGCGCGTTGTTCGCGTCGTCTGCTGCGCAGGCACAAATCGTGTCCAAGCACACCAGTTATGGCCTGACCGTATGCGAGTCGGTTCGTGGCCGTGAAGGCTTCTGTCCCGCCGAAACCCGTTATGGTGTGACGCTGGCGCGCGAACTTTCACGCGGTTATTGCGAAGAAGATGAAACCTGGGGCATACGTCGCGACGGCATCTGGGTGAGCGGCGGTTGTTCCGCCGAGTTCGAGATCGGCTCGCGTGCCCCGGCCAATTCAGGCGTCGGCTACGGCGATCAAGGTGGCGGCGGCTATTCCGACTCGGACGAACGTTTCATCTGTGAATCCGTCAGCAATCGCTATGCGCGCTGCGCAGTCGACACGCGCGGCGGCGTCGAACTTGTCGAACAGCTGAGTCGCGGATCCTGCATCGCCGGGCAAACTTGGGGCTATGAACGCGGTTTTGTCTGGGTCGACCGTGGCTGCCGCGGCTGGTTCGAATCCGGCGGTCGCGGCTATGGCCCGCCCGGCGAGGGTCAACCCGGCTACGGTGATGGCGACTGGGGTATCGACGGCGACGAGTATCTGATCCGTTGCGAATCGATCAGCGAACGCCAGGCATTCTGTCCGTTCGATGTCGGTCGTGGTCAGGTGATCATGGAGCGACAATTGAGTCGCGGCTCCTGCACCCTGGGCCGCACCTGGAACTTCAACCCTCGTGGCATCTACGTTTCCGGCGGCTGCCGCGGCGAATTCCGTGTCGATCGCGAATTCCGCGGTGCACCCGTTGGCGGCGGGCAATCCGGATACGGCGGCTACAACATGGTGCGCTGCGAATCATCCAATGAGCGCCGCAATACTTGCCCAGCCGACATCCGACGCGGTGCGCGCCTCGATCGACAGCTCAGCAAGGGTTCCTGCATCGAGGGCCAGAGTTGGGGCTGGGACCGCCGTGGCGTATGGGTCGATCGCGGCTGCCGCGGAGACTTCGTGATCGATTGATCGAACGGTTGAACAAGTCGTCATCCCCGCGAAAGCGGGGATTCCGATGCATTGCTGTCACTCAAATACTGGATTCCCGCTTTCGCGGGAATGACGGCTTCAGGCGGTCGCCGGGATTACGGCGAGCACTGATAATAGAGGACGTGCTCGGTATTGATCGCACCGGCTTGGCCCAAACTGATCGTGCCGGCCTTGCGCAGATGAATCTCGTCGCGGTGCAGACGCAGTTCCTCGTCTTCGCCGAGGCGCACAAAGGTGCCATTCGTGCTGCGGTCGCCAATCATGTAATAGCCGCGCTTGTATTCGATCGAGGCGTGGTTGCGCGAAACCCACTCGGCGTCGATGGTCAAACTTGAATTCGGGTCTCGACCAAGCGTGAAGGGCGGCGAGCTCGGGCTCAGCTCCATTACCCGGCCCTTGAAGCGCAGCGTCAACTTGGCGCCACCCGAACCTGGCAGATCATCGAGCCGAATCGCGCGTTGCACCGTGGTGACATTGGACATGTCTTCCTGCCAGATCACGTCGACGATCTCGATCGGATCGATCTTGCCGGCGACACGGATCGCGCCCAACTGACGCGTCTTGATGCTGCCGACATTGGTCATGCCGCGCACACTGCTGGCGGTCGTGACGATCTGCTCGCGCTTCGCGGTCGACGCCATGCGCGCGGCGGTATTGACCGCGTCTCCGTAAACATCGTCTGCTTCGATCAGGGTGTCGCCGTGATGCATGCCGATGCGAATACCGACATTGTCCTTGACGAAGATGGCGTCATGCGACACCCGCTTCTGCATGTCGATCGCCGCCAGCACGCCGTTGAGCGCGCCGGGAAACGTGCACATGATCTCGTCGCCGATGGTCTTGATGACTTTGCCGCCATGATTGCCGGCGATGCCCGTCAACGCGTCCAGCACGCGCGCAATGATCGTGCGCGCCTCGACATCGCCGCGCAATTCGAACAGCTTGGTGCTGCCGCTTACGTCGGCAAACAAGATGGTGAGGGCGCGGGTCTCGGACATGGCAGGGCGATGATAGGCGAAGTCGGACGAGGCGACTACCCGCGCGAACCGGAAACCTGTGCGGGTCAGGTCACAATTTGATCGATCCGGGTCTCACCGGATGCGATTGCCACAAGCTATCCACAGGGTTATGCGTAACGTCGATGGCGTTCGCCAACTAAACTTCCGTTCTTGCAACGACGTTGGAACCCCATGGCCGCCCGCCCCGAATCGATCAATGTCGTCAAGAAACTTGACCAGCTGCGCGTCCCGCCAAACTCGATCGAGGCCGAACAGGCCGTTCTGGGTGGCCTGATGCTGTCGGCCGAGGCCTGGGACAAGGTCGCCGACCGCATCAGCGAGCACGACTTCTACCGGCGCGACCACGCCATGATCTACCGAGCCATTGGCGAACTCTCGAACAAGGGCATGCCGGCCGACGCAGTCACGCTCGGCGAATGGTTCGAAGCCCAGGGCATTTCCGAACTGGTCGGCGGCTCGCGCTACATTCTTGAGCTTGCAAACACGACGCCGTCGGCGGCGAATATCGTCGCCTACGCGGACATCGTGCGCGAAAAGTCGGTATTGCGGCAGTTGATCGACGTCGGCACAGAAATCGCCGGCGACGCTTTTGTGCCCGAGGGTCGATCCAGTCACGAGTTGCTGGAAACCGCGGAACAGAAAGTGTTCCGCATTGCGGAAGCCGGCGCGCGCGGCCGCAAGGGCTTTGTGACCATGAGTTCTGCGGTGAAGGAGGCTTTCACCCAGTTGCAGCATCGCTACGAAAACAAGGGCTCGGTCACCGGCCTCGCGACCGGCCTGCACGATTTCGACGAACTGACCGCCGGCTTGCAGCCTTCCGACCTGATCATCCTCGCCGCGCGTCCATCAATGGGCAAAACCGCACTGGCGCTGAACATGGCCGAATACGCCGCGATCAAGAACAAGAAAGCGGTCGCGGTGTTTTCGATGGAAATGTCGGCGTCGCAACTGGCATTCCGACTGATTTCTTCGCTCGGGCGCATCAATCAGCAGCGCCTGCGTACCGGCGAACTCGAAGACGAAGACTGGCCACGCGTGACCTCGGCGATCGCCCTGCTCAAGGACGCCAAGATCTTCATCGACGACACGCCAGCGCTGTCGCCAGGCGAGTTGCGCGCGCGCGCACGGCGACAGAAGCGCGAGCACGATCTCGGGCTGATCGTCATCGACTACCTGCAACTGATGGCGGTGCCCGGCACGCGCGAGAACCGCGCCACGGAAATTTCGGAAATTTCACGCGGCCTCAAGGCCTTGGCGAAAGAGTTGAACGTGCCGGTGATTGCGTTATCGCAGTTGAACCGATCACTCGAGAGCCGCACCGACAAGCGCCCGATGATGGCCGACCTGCGTGAATCCGGGGCGATCGAGCAAGACGCCGACGTGATCGTGTTCATTTATCGCGACGACTACTACAACAAGGAGTCGGCAGACAAAGGCCTCGCCGAAATCATTATCGGCAAGCAGCGCAACGGCCCAACCGGCATGGTGAAACTCGCCTTCCTCGGACAATTCACGAAGTTCGAAAATCATGCCTCACCGGGCTTCGCACGAGGATTTGAGTGAGCCGATCGGCTTTCGCGACTATCCATCTCGGCGCGCTCCGGCACAACCTCGCGCGCGTGCGTGAACTCGCGCCGCATAGCCGCGTGATGGCGGTGATCAAGGCCGACGGCTATGGCCATGGTCTTGAACGCGTGGCGCGCGCCTTGTCCGGCGCCGATGCCTATGGCGTCGCGGCGATCAGCGATGGCCAACGTTTGCGTGCCGCCGGGATCGCGCATCGCATCGTCGTGCTCTCGGGCATCGATGAAGCCGGTGATCTGCTCGAGGTACGCCGACTCGGCCTTGATGTGGTGGTGCATCATCAACACCAAGTCGACTTGATCGCTGGCGACCGCGACCCACGCCCGCTGCGCTTGTGGCTGAAACTCGATACCGGCATGCATCGACTCGGTTTCGATCCGGCACGCAGCGGTGCTCTGCTCGCGCAACTGAGGGCCTTGCCGAATGTCGCGCCGGACATCGTGGTGATGAGCCATTTCGCCCGTTCCGACGAAACCTCGGACCCGACGACCGCAATGCAGATCGCGCATTTCCGTGTCGCCACGGGGCATGCGAATCTGCCGAAATCGCTCGCGAATTCGGCGGCCATCGTCCACTACCCGGAAGCACATGTGGATTGGGTACGCGCAGGCGGTGCGCTGTACGGACTCAGCGTTGAAGCGCAACGCACCGGCGCCGACGACGGCTTCAGCCCGGCGATGAGCCTGTCGAGCAAACTCATTGCGATCAACCAGGTGGCCAAGGGTGAGCGCGTCGGTTACGGCGGCCTCTACACCTCCCCCGAGGACATGGCTGTAGGCGTCGTTGCGATCGGCTATGGCGACGGCTATCCGCGCAGCGCCACGGCCGGCACACCGGTGCTGATTCGTGGCCGCACGGCACCAATCATCGGGCGCGTCTCCATGGACTTGATGACCATCGACCTGCGCGAACACGCTGATGCCGACGTCAATGATCGCGTGCTGCTGTGGGGACCGGAGCTGCCAGTCGAACGCATCGCAGCAAGCGCCGGCACCATCAGTTACGAACTCACCTGCGGCATCACGCGGCGGGTGATGTTCATCGAAGACGAACCATAAACAATTGAACGGAGACTGGACTATGCCCGAAATATCGCTTTTTTCTTGGCATCATCGTCGCCATGTTCTACAACGACCACGCGCCGCCGCGTTTCCACGCGCGCTATGGTTCCCACAAGATCGAAATTGAGATTGCATCGTTGCGCATCTTGGCCGGCGAACTCCCGCCGCGGGTGCTTGGGTTGCTGATGGAATGGGCCGCACAGCACAGGGCCGAGTTGCAAGAGGACTGGGATCTGGCCAGTCAGAATGCTGTGCTCAAACGCATCGCCCCATTGGAGTAGAACCTCATGTTCCTGATTGATGTTGTGCAAGTACGGCCGATAGCGGATCGCAAGCTGAGCCTGACATTTGCGGACGGCCGCGAGGGCGTGGTGGACGTTGACGCAGTGGTGGGTGAATACACTGGAATATTCGCGCCATTGCGGGATCCGGCCTATTTTTCGCAGGTGCGTGTACACCCAGAACTGGGCACGGTGTTTTGGCCCAACGGCGCCGACCTGTGTCCGGACGTGCTCTATGCGCACGCCACCGGGCAGCGCGCACGGATCGAGAACGTCGCGGCGTGATGGCCAAGATCAAGACCGCATACGTCTGCAACGACTGCGGCGCCGAGTTCAGCAAATGGCAGGGCCAGTGCACTGAGTGCCAGGCCTGGAACACGCTGAGCGAAGTGCGGCTGGCGTCGGCGAAATCGAGCAAGGCAGATACGCGCGGAGGCGGCTACAGCGGTGCGAAAAGCGCGGTGGTGACGGCGCTCGCCAAGGTCTCGGAATCCGAGGAACAGCGCACGACGATCGGGATCGCAGAATTGGATCGCGTGCTCGGTGGCGGTCTGGTGCGCGGCTCGGTGGTGCTGATCGGCGGCGACCCCGGCATCGGCAAGTCGACCCTGGTCTTGCAGGCGCTGTCTGCCCTCGCCGGCCGTTCCAAGGCGCTGTATGTCACTGGTGAGGAAAGCCTGGGCCAGGTCGCTTCGCGTGCGCGCCGTCTGGGTCTGTCGCTGGATTCGATCGATGCGCTGGCCGACACCGGCATCGAACGCATCCTCGATACCGCGATTGCGCGGAAGCCGGATTTCCTGGTCATCGACTCGATCCAGACCATGTATTCCGACCAGATCGAATCGGCGCCGGGTTCGGTGTCGCAGGTGCGCGAATCGGCGGCGCGGCTGGTGCGTCACGCCAAGGAAACCGGTTGCGCCGTATTCCTGATCGGCCACGTCACCAAGGAAGGCGGCATCGCCGGCCCGCGTGTGCTCGAACACATGGTCGATGCCGTGCTGTATTTCGAAGGCGAAGCCGGCAGCCGTTTCCGCGTACTGCGCGCCTTCAAGAACCGGTTCGGTGCGGTCAATGAACTCGGCGTGTTCGCGATGGGCGACAAGGGCCTGCGCGAAGTACCGAATCCTTCCGCGATCTTTCTGTCGAATCACGAACAACCGACACCCGGCAGCGCGATCATGGTCACCCGCGAAGGCACACGGCCCTTGCTGGTCGAGGTGCAGGCACTGGTCGATCAATCGCCCCTCGCCAACCCGCGGCGCGTGGCGCTCGGTCTGGATCAGAACCGCTTGGCCATGCTGCTCGCGGTGCTGCACAAACATGGCGGCTACGCGCTGTACGACCAGGACGTGTTCGTCAACGTGGTTGGCGGCATCCGCGTGCAGGAAACCGCCGCTGACCTACCGGTACTGCTCGCGGCCCTGTCCAGCTATCGCAACCGCCCGCTCGGCCATCGTCTCGCGGTGTTCGGCGAAGTTGGCCTGGCCGGCGAAATCCGCCCGGTACCGAACGGCGAAGAACGCATCCGCGAAGCCGCCTCGCACGGCTTCGAACGCATCGTCGTACCGAAATCCAACGCCCCGAAAAAGCCCCCCGGCGGCATCCAGATCATCGGCGTCGAACGGCTCGCTGAAGCGCTTTCGGTGCTTGACTGAGCTTGTGAAAACTTCCTTCGCAGGTGACACGAATAATATGCGCCAACGGTTCGGTAGCATTCCGTACGAGGAGACCCGCCATGACCATCACTGCTGCCCGTCTCGTTCTGCGCCTGAACCCTGCGGACAAAGCCCGCATTGCCCGCGCCGCCGACCTGCGCGGCGTGCCGCTTTCGGCCTTCGTGCGCGATGCGGTACTGCGTGAAGCTGACAACATCATCATGCAATTGCCACACGCTCGCGCCGGTTCGTCCGCCGCACGCTTACGCGGCCGCGCGACCGCGCGCATGAGTTCCGACGACATCATGAAGCTGACGCGGGGCGCATGAACCGCGTATTCGTCGGCGCGACGGTAAGCATGACGTTGCTGACGCGCGACGCCAAGCGCT
>JAYUXS010000363.1:0-3389 GCA_043752845.1 Lysobacterales bacterium
CTGGATCCGACCAAACTTTTGAACAACACTCGGCCTTGAATTCAGTTGCGCAGGCGGCGCGCGATGGCGCTGCGCGATGCGAGCGCAAACAGCACGCCGAAGCCGAATCCGGCCAAATGCACCGGCCAGGCGATCGCAACGGTGCCCGAGGCAAGCACATACATCAGCGCCTGCACCAGCACCCACAGGCCGATGAGTCCGTACGCGGGCATGCGCACGAATTCAAAAAATGCACCAAGCGGCAGCACCAAGCCAAGTCGTGAATTGGGAAACAGGGTTGCATACGCGCCAACAAGAGCACTTACCGCCCCGCTGGAACCAATGATCGGCGACGACGAACTCGGGTAGACCAGGGCACCGACCAGGTTCGCCGCCATGCCGCAGACCAGGAACAGGAACAGCAGTCGGTTTGCACCTAACGGCTTTTCGGCGGAAGCACCGAACACGAGCAGGAAGACGAGATTGCCGAGCAAATGGATGCCGTTGGCGTGAATGAACAACGCGCTCGCGAGATTCCAGATCGCCGCCCAGATTTGGCGACCACTCGACTGCGCAATCACCGCCCAGTCGCCGGGCTGGACGCCGAATCCCACCATCCATCGTTGCCGCACTTCAGGGCCCAAGGCCCACCCGACAAAGAACACCGCTGCCGAAATCGTTACCAGCGTATAGGTCGCCAGCGCCGCGCGCGGCTTTCGGCGTGACGGCACATGAACGAACATCAGCGCCCGAGCCTAGGCATCAGGAAGCGTTCATTGCGGAATTTCAGCATCAGCGCGTCGCGCTGGATCTCCACCATGTCCAACTCGTTGCCGACCACGCCGCCCTCATTGATGCGCTTGCCGTCGATGATCGCAAATCGTTTGCTCGGGTCGGCGTTGTAGACGTGCATGGTCACCTTCAGGTTCGGCAGGGCCTGACGGGTTTCCAGGGGCAGTTCGAAAATGTAGGGAACAGATCCGGTCGCCGTCACTGGCGCTGGCGCACTATCGGCAGGCTCAGCCGCGTCATCCTGGGGCTCGGGCATTCGCGCTGGTTCGGCCGGGATTGTGACCTCGGCGATCGGCTCGATTGGCCTCGATGTGACGGTCGGCTCGCTGTTGGGTTCGACTGTCGGTGGCACCGTTGCTTCGACTTCTGGCGGCCGCTTCGATTCGACAGGTCTCGGCGCGCGCGCAACTTTTACAGGTTCCGCGACAATGGGTGACGGTGCGGAAACCGTTGTCGGCTTCTGCGCGCGAACGGCGTTCGGCTTGACCGCGACTGATTCTCGAATTGCCGGATCTGGCGCCAGTGCGGTTGCGATGCCATCGCTCGGCTTTCCAACAGTCTGTGCGTTAGCCACTGGTTTGTCGCTGCGTGCCGGCATCGAATTGGCAATCAACGTGCGGTTGTTGTACGCGGCCGCAGCGACGATCAAGACGCCCGCAAACAACAGCAACGGCATCGCCAACGAGGTATTCCGTTTTGGTCGTACACGGGTCGATGACTGTAGCGACGGCAATTCGCCAGCGCGCCGCTCGCTCTCTGCTTTCTGGAGTGCTTCGTGGATTAAAGACATGTGTGGAGTTTCACTGTTGCGAGCTCGAAACGAAAGCATTGGCGTCGACGGAATCGCTGAGCCGTGGTCCGCCGGGTGCAAGCGCGACCACCAAGGCCATTGTCTCGGGGCCGACAAGCCCATCGGCGTGCAGTCCGAATCGTTCCTGCAGCATGCGGATGCGCTGCGCAGTGGTCTCGTCGTAGCGATCCGAGGCATTGACGACGCCGTCGCTAACTGAAAGGGCGCGATGGATCAGAGCAACGAGCGCGCCAACGCTGCCGGGCGCCAGCACTTCGCCAGCGTAGTCGTCGGGGGCGATGGTTGCGATCCAGGCGTCACCGAACCACTGCGCTTCGAGTGTAGAGGTCGCCACCATGGCCTTCTGCCGGTCATCAAAAACGGCAGCGCGGCGTTCATCAAGATGACGCAGCACCAGCAATTTGCGTGTTTGTGCGCGGCCGAGTTCAAGCACGACCGGCCGACTCAAGGCGGTCAGGGCCGCAGTGTTCAATCGCAGACGTGCACATAGCGCGCTGCTCGCAGTTCCGCATGTTGCATTGGCAACTGACGCATCAAGCGCCCAGATATTTGCGACCGCGTTGATCGCCGCGACACTGGTCCTGAATCCTGCAAAGTTGTCGACGGATGCATCGGTCGGTATCGCAGTCGTTTCGGCTGATGCGCGATTCGTGATTGCGGCATCAGGCGTTACCTCCGTGTTGCGCGTGAACCATAGAACCATCGTTGCAAGGCTCAGCAGCACGATGACTGCAGCGGCGACTGCGACTTTAGAGCGCGAAGCGCCTGGCGTGGGATTGCCACGAATTTCCGCATCGGCGAGCCTGATGATCGCCTCGTCCAGCTCCGCAAGTCCGCGCGCATAACCGCCCAGCATGGCGCGGTCGCAAAGCACGTTGATGGATCGCGGATATCCTCGGGTCCGGCGAAATATTTCGCGCAAGGCATTCGCCGTGAACAATGGTCGACGACGTCCGGCGACGAGCAACCGATGTTCGATGTACGCCGCCGTGTCGTTCTCGTCCAAAGGCGCAAGGTGAAATCGCGCCGTGATGCGCTGCGCCAATTGCCGTAGTTCGGTGCGCGCCAGCAGTTCGCGCAGCTCCGGTTGGCCGAGCAGAATGATCTGCAGCAGCTTTTGAGTGGGCGTTTCCAGATTGGTCAGCAGCCGCACTTGCTCGAGCGCCTCGAACGACAGGTTCTGGGCCTCGTCGAGCACGACGACCACTCGCAGCCCTGACGCATAAGCTTCGAGCAGGTAGTGGGTCAGCGCATCGGTGAGCGTCTTGATACTCGATGTCCGCTTCGGCAGCAGAATACGCAGCTCATCGCAGATGGTGCGCAACAGCTCAATCGGCTGCTGCATCGGGTTCAGCACCAGCGCGATGCGTACACTATCGGGCACTTGCGCCATGAGCAGACGACAGAGCGTAGTCTTGCCCGTGCCGACCTCCCCCGTCAGCTGCACGAATCCGCCACCGCCGCCTTGCGCGATGCCGAACAACAGATGTGCCATCGCATCTCGATGCTGCGCCGTCAGGAATACGAAGCGCGGATCCGGCGTGATCGAAAACGGCGCGTCCTTGAGTTCGAAATAGTCGAGGTACATGCGCCCGCTTCGTGTCGCCTGGAAACGCCGATGAGACTCGCGCGCCAGCGGCAAGTTTCGCAAGGCATGGGATATCTGAAAAGACAAAACCCCGCATCATGTTCGATGCGGGGTTTTGAGGATAAAGCCCTTGGCGGTGACCTACTCTTGCATCGCTTGAGCGACACTACCATCGGCGCTGCAGCGTTTCACTTCTGTGTTCGGGAAGGGAACAGGTGG
>JAYUXS010000364.1:0-3386 GCA_043752845.1 Lysobacterales bacterium
GGTGGCGTGCGCGACGAATCCGATCTGTACGCGCTGTTTCGCGGCGGTCTTGCCGCCGCGGTGATCGGCAGCGTCGCGGTGCGCGAACCGGCACGCGTAATCGAGTGGGCACGACAATTCGGTCGCGATCGCATCATCGTCGCGCTTGATACACGGCGTGGCGACGATGGTCGCTATACGCTGCCGCTGCACGGTTGGGTCGATGCCAGCGACATCGAACTGGAAGATCGCCTGGCGCAGTTTCTCGATGCCGGCCTCGACCAGTTCCTGATTACCGACATCGCCCGCGACGGCATGATGAATGGTCCGAGTCTGGGCCTGTATCAACGACTGCGCGAGCGCTTTCCAGATGCCCGCATCCAGGCCTCGGGCGGCGTCGATACGGTCGCGTCGTTGACGCAATTGCGTGCGCTCGGTGTGTCTGGCGCCATCATCGGGCGCGCGTTGCTCGAAGACTGCTTCACCGTCGCCGAGGCAAACGCATGTTGACGCGGCGCATCATTCCTTGCCTCGATGTGCGCGAAGGTGTGGTCGTCAAGGGCGTCCGCTTTCGCGATCACGTCGTCATGGGCGAGATCGAGGAACTCGCACTGCGCTATCGCGATGAAGGTGCGGACGAACTTGTGTTCTACGACATCACCGCCAGTCCGCAGGGGCGCTCGGCTGATCCGGACTGGGTGCGCCGCGTCGCGCGCCATCTGGATATTCCGTTCTGCGTTGCCGGCGGCATTCGGTCGGTGCAAGACGCAGAACGCATCCTGCATGCCGGTGCCGACAAGGTCTCGATCAATACGCCGGCGCTCGATCGCCCCGAACTGATCAGCGAACTGGCAGATGCCTTCGGCGTTCAGTGCGTGGTCGTCGGTGTGGATTCGCAACTGGTCGATGGCGAACTGCGCGTGCACCAGTACACCGGCGACCCGACGCGTACCCGTGTCGCGCCAGTCAACACGCTGGCCTGGATGCGCGAGGCGATCGATCGTGGCGCTGGCGAAATCGTGCTCAATTGCATGGGTTCGGATGGTGCGCGCAAGGGCTACGACATCGCCCAGCTGCAGGCCGCGCGCGCGATTTGCAGCGTACCCCTGATCGCATCGGGTGGCGCCGGCAGTGCCCAACATTTCGCCGAGGTATTCAATCTCGCCGATGTCGATGGCGCGCTCGCAGCGAGCGTGTTCCACACCGGCGTGTTGCCGATTCCGGATTTGAAGTCGTACCTGCGCGGGCAGCAGATCGCGGTGCGACCATGAACCTGTACAGCGTCGGTCGAGGTCAATCATGAATCCGGAAAGCATCGATTTTGTGAAAGGTGACGGTCTCGTGCCGGTCATCGTTCAGGACGCGAGCAGTGCGCGCGTGCTGATGCTTGGCTACATGAACCGGGAAGCATTCGATGTCACGCTGGCCGCGCGCAAAATCACCTTCTATTCGCGTTCGAAGCAGCGGCTGTGGATGAAGGGCGAGACCTCCGGACATACGCTTGATCTACAGGCGATCGCGCTCGACTGTGATGGCGATACCTTGCTGGCGCTTGCCCATCCGCACGGCCCCACCTGTCACCGCGGTTGCACGACCTGTTTTGACGAGATGCGTGATGAGCCATCAGCGCAGTCGTCGTTGTTGCCCTTGGCCTGTGAGCTCGATCGACTCGATGGCGTCATCGCGCAGCGACTGCGTGATCGGCCAGACGGGAGCTATACGACGAAGCTGGCCGAGTCAGGCATGCGTCGCGTGGCACAAAAAGTCGGTGAAGAAGGCGTCGAGTGTGCGCTGGCGGCCGTGGCGCAGGACGAGGATGCGCTCGTCAATGAAGCCGCGGATCTGATGTTCCATCTGGCCCTGCTGCTGCAGATGCGCGGACGGACCATGAACGATGTGCTCACCCGCTTGCGCGAACGTCACCGCTGATCGATCGGTGATGGCGGTGCTCACCCCCACGCATTGCGCAGGGGGGAGCACGCCACAAGCAAGACGCGATCAGAACTTCGCGGTGAACTCCACGCCCCAGATGCGTGGCTCGTTCACGAAGCCAGTCAGATTGTTGAAGTCGATGCCGCCGACCAATTCTTCGGCACCCGTGATGTTGCGACCGAACAATGCCACTTCGCGATTCCCATATTCCCAGCCGTAACCGACACGCAAACCGCCTTCGACGAGTGCGTCACCTCGGAATTCCTCGGATTCGTAGAGCGTGAAGCGGATTTCGTCGCGATAGGCCCAGTCGGTGAAGACGAAAATCTCGGCGCCCTGTCCCATCGGAATGCCGTAGCGTGCCGTCAAGTTGCCGATCCACTCTGGTGCGTTCGGCAGGCTGTTGCCATCGATCGAGACCGTTCCGTCTACCGCGCCGTCCGGGTCGAGCACGGTGCAGCCTGCGCCGCACGGCGGCACGGCGAGCGTGGGATCGTTGAACTCGGTCTTGTTGTAGCTGGTACCGACGGTGACCGTCAGCGCGTCGGTCAGCAACGCTTCCAGATCGAATTCGAAGCCATGGCCGTTCGCTTCCTGGACGTTGTACAAGGTATTGAAATTCGACGCGCCTCCGACCGCGGTGATCTGCATGTCATCGACGGTGTAGTCGAACACGGCGATGCCCAGACGGGCGCGCTGGTCGAACAGGTCGGCTTTGAGACCGACTTCGAACGACAGGGAGGTTTCCGATTCAGCGACCGAAACGCTGTCGCCGAACAGCACGCGCCCCTGGATACTCGGTGCGCGAAAGCCATGGGCCACACGTGTGTACAGATTCACGTCGTCGTTGAGTCCGTAGACCGCACTCAGGTCCCAACTCACGTCCGAATCCGAGGGATTGGCCACAACCGGTTCGAGATTGGCGCCGCCGAACGGGGTCTGTGTGCGTCGCGCGACGAAATCCTTTTCGTCACGCGTGAAACGCAGCCCGCCGCGCAGGGTCAGTGCGTCGCTGGCTGCATACTCGCCCGATGCGAACACCGCCCACGCGGTGTTGTCCTGCGCCTGGCGGGCATATCCGTTCTGGACATTGCCGCCAAGGGTGTCGTAGCTGAAGCTGTCGATCGCAATGCGTTCGTCGAACCAGAACAAACCGGCCTGCCAGTCGAAATCACCCCATTCGTTCGACTCCAGACGGAACTCCTGGGAGAGTTGGCGATGCTCAGGCAGGCCGTCGCCCGACTCCGCTGGAAACGGAATAAAGCCGGGGCCGGAAGGTTGTGCAAACACCGCGCCGAACCCGCCATCGATGTCGCCGCGACTGAACGCGTCCGCCGTCTCGTAGCCGGTCACGGAAAACAGCGTGACGCGGCCGAAGTCGAAGCGCGAACGCACATTCGCGCCCCAGGTATCGAGTTCCTGGAAATTCGTGCCGTCGATCGAGATCGACTCCGGGTCGAAACCCGGAACGAGGT
>JAYUXS010000365.1:0-7864 GCA_043752845.1 Lysobacterales bacterium
CACCAGAAAACCGATGCCGCCATCAAACACCGACACCTGCAAGTCTTCATAGCGACCATGGAACAGCGCCAGATTCAGGCGCACATCGCGCCAGTCGCGCTTGAAGCCGACTTCGAAGACGCTGGCGTTTTCATCGCCGTATTCCACTTCCTCGGTGCTGTCGCCTTCGAACAGGAAATCGAAGCCGCCGGCCTTGGCGCCGTTGGACCAATTGGCGTAGGCCAGCAGCTCGTCCGACCATTGCCAGGCCAAACTCAGTTGGTACATCGGGTGGCTTTCATCGCGCGACAGGTTGTCGAACTCGTGCAGGTCGCCAGCGCCGGCCGAGACGATGCTGTAACCGACGACATTGTTCGGTGCCAATACCGGGTCAATGCGTGTGCCATCAGCGAGTACCAGCACATGGCCGGTCGGGTTTGCCAGGTAGTCGGCGTTGCCGAGCAACAAGGGCGCGAGTGTCGGATTCAACCAGCGCACGTCGATCAGCGCGCCGGCCGCGTCGACATGGTCGATGTCGGCCGTGCGCACTGCCTGGCGGGCGTCCTTGTCGATCATCAAATACCGAAAGCCGAGCGTCGCGGCCACGCGTTCCGCCAGCTCGATATCGAGATTGCCAAACAGCGCTTTCTGCGTCGTGTCCTGTTCGAGCAGGATATGCCGCGAGAACGGTGCCAGCAGCCCGGCGGCGACAGGGGTCGGAATGCCGAATGCGGGCGCGACCAGTGCCGGCAGGTTGAAGTCGGACAGGTAGTCATTGCTGAAATCGTCGCGCTGCAAATATGCGCCGGCGAGATAATCGACGCCTTCGCGCCAACTGCCGGCGATACGCAGCTCCTGCGAGAGCTGCCGGAAGTGCTCGTCCTGATAGACATTGACCAGTGTCGCGGGCGTGAGATCGACATCCGCCGACTGCTCGAAGTCGTAGCGGCTGTAGCCGCTGATCGCGGTCAAGACCGCACCATCCAGGTCGTATTGCATATCCAGCACCGACTCGGCCATGTCGGTGTGCATGAAGGCGTCCTGATACTCGAATGGGTCACCATTGCCGATGTTCAGGCGACCGTCGTTGATGCCGGTGAAGGGCGTGTTCGGCCAAGGATTGCCCTGGCCGTCAACGTGTTTGTAGACCTCGAAGATATGGCCGTTGCGGGCGAAATTGCCCTGCTCATGGCGCAGCGCGATCGTCCACGCATCGGCTGGCAACCAGGTCGCGCTGATACGCGCCGCTTCGTCCTGGTTGGCGGGTTCGCTTTCGCCCGAAGCATCGTTCGGCGACAGACCTTTACCCTGATCGCGCCATGTGCCGGCGAGCCGCACCGCAAAGGCATCGTTTACCGGCACATCGAAGGCCGCGTCCACCTGCGGCTCGCGGTATTCCGTGCCATAGCGCAGCCGCACATCGCCGCCGAATTCGAAGGCCGGTTGCCGGGTGATGACGCTGATCGCGCCGCCGATCGAACTGTTGCCATACAGCGCGACTTGCGGCCCCTTCAGCACCTCGACGCGTTCGACATCGAACAGCCCGATCTGCTGCTGGTTCATGCGCCCGCGGTAGATGCCGTTCACGTAGGTGCCGACCGATTGCTCGAAGGCGTTGTTGTCGCCGGAATTGACGCCGCGCAGCGTCAGTCGGCTGGAGATGGCGAGATCGCCCTGCTGCAGCCCGGGCACCAAACGCCCGAGCTCGTTGAGGTTGTTGATGCCCTGGTCTTCCAGTTCGTCGCCATCGAAGGCAGCAACGCTCATCGGCACCTGCTGCAGTTCTTCCGATTTCTTGCGCGCGGTGACCACGACCGCCTCCAGCGTCGACGGCTCGGCTTTTTCGCTGGTGGCGACTGCGGCTGGCGCATCAGACGCGGTGTCTACCGGTGTCGCCGCGAACGACGGCAGTGCGACGATCAGCGGCAATACCGCAAACGTGGTGATCGATCGTCTGTTGTGCATGCTGCGCGTACGCCGATGAGTCTAGGCATAGTGTAGTCGGCTCGGTGACAACCGGGGTCAAGCTGCGGTGATTTCCAGAGCCTCATCGAGCAAAGCGGCGGCGGTCACCTCATTGCCCGCACCGGGTCCCTGAATCAGCAAGAGCCGCTCGCGATAAAGCGTAATGTGAATGACCAAGCGATTGTCGCTGCCACTACCACCCGCGAGCTGATCATCGACCGCCAGGGCTTCGAGCCCGACACTGGCGCTACCCGCCTGCCAACGGGCAACGAAATGCAGCTGGGCGTTGTCGCGTCGCGCGTGGCGGACCAGCGCGGCGTCGAGATCACGCGCGAGGATCAGCAGATTGCGACAGACATCAGCTCCAGCCAGATCGTGGTGTGGCGCGTGACGGCCGCGCTGTCGTCATGAAGTTCCGGGACGAAAACGGCGCTCACCGCGCGACCTCGATCGGTTTTCGCACGCCGGCATCGACACGTGCAGCGCGGTCCAATGCCTTGCTCAAGTCCTGGGCGAGATCGCGTACGTCCTCGATGCCGACCGACAGCCGCAGCAGACCGTCACCGATACCGGCCGCGGCGCGCGCCTCAACACTCATCGAGGCATGCGTCATCGTGGCCGGATGCGCGATCAAGCTCTCGACGCCGCCGAGCGATTCCGCCAAGGTGAAATGTTGCAAGCCGTCGAGAAACGCGCACACCGCAGGTACACCCGCAGCCAGTTCTATCGACAGCATCGCGCCCGGCCCGCGTTGCTGACGCAATGACAAGGCGTGTCCGGCATGTTGCGCCAGACCTGGGTAATGCACGGCGGCAACGGCCGCATGCGCTGCCGCGACATTCGCCAGTTCGAAAGCGTTTTCCTGGTGCGCGCGCAGACGCACATCAAGCGTGCGCAGGCCGCGCAGCGTCAGGAAGCTGTCGAACGGAGAACCGGTCAAGCCGAGCGCATTCGCCCACCACACCAGTTGTTCGAGCAGGGCGGCGTCTTTCGCGACCACCGCTCCGCCGACGACATCGCTATGGCCATTGATGTATTTCGTCGTCGAATGCACAACCAGATCGGCGCCGAACGCAATCGGCGTCTGCAAGGCCGGGGACAGGAAGGTGTTGTCGGCGACCACGGTAGCGCCGACGCGATGTGCCGCTTCCGCGACAAAACGCAGATCGGTCAGTCGCAGCAATGGGTTCGACGGCGTTTCGATCCACACCCACTGCGGCTGCTTCGCGAGCGCTTCGGCCAAGGTGCGCGGGTCGGTCAGGTCGGCGGTGATCAGTTCGAACTGGCCCTTCTTCGCCAGCGCATTGAACAGGCGCCAGCTGCCGCCGTAGCAGTCATGCGGCACCAGCAGGCGTTCGCCCGGTTGCACGAGCGCAAGCACGAGCGTGATCGCGGCCATGCCGGTCGCGGTGATCACCGAACCGGCGCCGCCTTCGAGTTCGGCGAGCGCCTCGGCGAGCAGATCGCGGGTCGGGTTGCCGCTGCGCGTGTAGTCGTATTTGCGCTTTTGATTGAAGCCTTCGAAGCTGAAATTGCTCGACAGCACGATCGGCGGCACCACCGCGCCATGGGCAGTGTCACTGTCGATGCCGGCGCGAACCGCGGCTGTGGCTGGACAACGCGCGCTCATGCCACACCGCCGCGGGTCAGGGCTTCGGTCAACACATCGTGGACGCGCGCATCCTCCTTCAGGAACGCGTCGTGACCGAACAGCGAATCGAACTCGTGATAGCGGCGCAGTTGCGGCAAGCTTTCAGCCAAGGCGCGCACATCTTCGACCGGCACGATCTGGTCATTGCGCACGCCGACGACGGTGACCGGCACGGCGATCGCGGCCGGATCAATGCGATGCAGGTCGATCGATTCGGACAGGCGCAGGAACGCGGCCGCGCTGAAGCGTTGTGCGAAACGTTCGCCCTGCGCTTCGAGATAGGGCTCGGCGGCGCTGCGGGCGATGCCGTGTTCGATCTGCACCGGTTCAGCGAAGCGCGCGGCGAATTCTTGCGGTGTGCGATAGCTTAGTACGGCGAGCGCGCGTGCCAGGGCGACTGCTTCGGTGCTGGCATCGTGCGCGGTGCCGAGGCGAACGATGCGGCGCTGGATCGAACGCCAGGCCGACGCGAACGGGTGCGGCTGATGCGCCGCGTTCAACACCACCAGATGTCCGAGCCGCGCACCGAGGCGCTTCGCGAGATGCAGGCCGACCATGGCGCCATACGAGGCACCGACGCAAGCATGCACGCGGCTGATCTGCAGATGTTCGAGCAGCGCGGCAATCGCCTGCGCCTGATCGTCCGGATCGATCGCTTGATCGAGCGTGCCGTCGGCGCCGATCCAGTCGATGCTGAGCAGACGACGTTGCCAGGGATCGAGCGCGCCGCCGCGTTTGACCTGCTGCGGCCACCAGCCTTCCGACGGGTCAATGGCATTCGCGGCCAGTTGCCGGTTCGCGGAAATACCCCCCAAGACGACACACACCGCGCGCTCTTCGGCACCAAGCACCTGCCAACGCAGCACCACATCGACGCTGCCGCCGTGACGCAGATTCAGCCGCAGCGGAAATGACCCGCGCTGCACCGGCACCGGCGCATCGATACGTGGCATGAAGCTCGTCGTGGTGCTGCGGCGATCGATTGCAGAGCGATCTGTTGCCGGGATGTCTGCGACAGAGAGACCTGCGATAAAAACGTCGTGCGATACGGCGAGCGACATGGCGAACTCCTCAAGGATTCGCCCACCAATGGCCCCGCGCTACGGTCAATCAGTCGAACCACTGCCATTGCAGACAACAATTCGACCCATCTTCCGGTGGACTATCGTCACCGCAGGACTTGGCACCTGACGCAGCACTTCGCAGCGCTGCGCTGGTTGCCCCGGCATCCAAGGGCCTATCCCTCCGCCGGTCTTGATGGGTTGTGGCAACGATCTTGCCCGCCACCGCCCATCAAGTCAATCGCTTTATCGCGATGAAGAGATATAACTTGTTTTCATAACGGTGCTTGGCCTCGACTTTTCAGGCACCTTCGAAATGAGAGAGGGCCTGTTCGAGCCTCTCGGCCAAGGCATCGATGGACTTGTCGATAGGGCAAGACTTCTCCAACTCCCCAAGTTTGAGCTTGAGAATGTGGAACTGCGCATCCGAAGTTGATTCATTCCGCCCGTCGTTGAGCGCTTTTCTTGCCGCAGACTTGAACTTGGCGTTCGTCGCTGACGGATCACTGAGAAGCGCATGATCGGGAGAAATGATTTCCAGCAGCATTTGCTCTGGACAGATCTGTTCCAGCAAGACGACGTGCTTTTTGCACCACCTCATCCACCCGTCGAGATCCGCCTTTGAACCAATGATGGAAACCTTAAGCGACTTCAGCAAATCAATCGTCTCTTGCTTTCGCTTGGGTGACAAATCTTCGGGGTCTAAGCAAAAAATATCCGCTACAGGCTTCTGATCCCCGTCGAGAACCATGATGACCTTTGCACTGGCTTGCAGGTGCGCACGCACTTGATTCGACAGCATTTCGGAAGCTCCCAACTCTGACGGTATGACAACCACCTTATTGCGCATCAGTGTGGGCAGGCGCCCAACTGCGCGATCGACTACGGCCTTTAAAAGCTTGTCTTCAGTCAGGATCGTGATTTTCTCGTTTTTGACTAACCCGAGTCTCGCAAAAGCCGAAGACTTGGTCGGTAGTGGTCGTGGAGCCATCCCGTTAGACGTTTCTTCAAGAACGACTAGGGCCGAGGCAGGCAGCAACTCAACGAAGGTCGGCGAATGCGTGGATATGATGACTTGAATAAATTTTTCATTGACGATTCGCAGCAGGTGCTCGATGAGCTTGTTCTGTGCACCCGGATGCAAAGATGTTTCTGGCTCGTCCAACAGAAGCAAGTCATAGGGCTGGAGTTTTTCGAGCGCCAGCACGTAGTTCACGACTGCCAGCTCACCGCTTCCGGCGAAGCACTCGGAGTACTTGCGAGCTGCAGTTTCGAAAATGACACTGGGGGAGAATGCGTGCTTGTCGTAAAGTTTATGGCTGATAAAGCGAGCTGACTTGTAGTTCTTTTGAAGAATGCCGTTAACACTGCGTAGTTGCGCGTCGGAGAGCACGTAGTTCTCGGCGACCCGCTCTACGCTGTAGTAGTCGAGCGACGAAAGCGCACCATCGATGACTCTCTTCAGTATCTTGGAATACCGCACGAAGTATTCCTGACGAGCTGCCAAACTTGAAAGCGCGGTCGAATTGAAGAATCGGTCGAAGGCACTCGAATCAGTCTTGGCGTTGAAGTAGTACGGCGTGCGATCGACCGGTGTCCAACGATCTCCCGTTGGACTCATGAAGCGCGCATTGTGGGCGGCCCTAGCCGGCATCGCTTTCATGCCCTCTTTGAGCGCAGGTCTCGTCGGCTCCCAATAGCCAAAATTCTTGTTTCCGCACATCTTTCGAGACTGAACGACGAGCTTCAGCGGCTTAACATAGTGCGAGTACCAGTATCGATTTTGATCTTTCTCGTCGAACTCGATTGGGTCTACGGGCGTGGAGAACCAGAAACGAGACGTGCTGTGCTTGAGTGGCATTCCCCAAGCGGCATGAAGGATCGAACTCTTCCCCCCGCCATTCGGCCCCACCAGAACGGTGATAGGGAACCGGAGCTGAATCATTGCGTCCGGGGCGAAATTTTTAAACTTGGGAAAGCACATCTCGTGGATGAACTTGTCGAATTCATGCGCTTCAAATTTCCTTTGCGCCGAAGAGACAAGGTCATCTATGGGGGTCATTTTCCGAGGCCTTCAGCCATAGCCCGGCTATGAGCAGCGATAAAAGGTGGAGGCAAGGCGTTGCCGATCATCAAGGCGATGGCCTCCTTCCCGTGCAAGACGTCGAAGCGATAGTCCATTGGAAATCCCTGCAACATTGCTGCTTCGCGCAATGTGATTGGGCGATCCTCGTTCGGGTGAATGAAGCGTCCCTTCGACGGGTTGCAGCACCCGCTAGTGATCGTTGGTGAAACGTCGTCCCATTTCATTCGACCATAGACATCGTTGAAGCCAGAAGTCTTGGCGTGGCATCCAAGCTTCATTCCGACAGGCAAGCTGTGCCGACTTCCGCCGTCTCTCGGTATCGCTTCGATCATTGCCTGTACACGTAGCGATCTGCGGTTACTTGGACAGTCGTGCAACAAGTCACCGCTCTCTCCCGCTTTCTCCAAGCTTCCAATAGCCGTTCGAACAGTCACACGCCCGCCGAATGGCGGAGCAAGTCGGGCTGAACCGACTCTGCTCGCGGAAAGAATGAGACGCTTGCGCCGCTGGGGTACCCCAAAGCAACTGACATCTAGGACTTCAGTCACTACTTGATAACCAGCTTGCTTGAGTCGAGCCACGAACGCTGAAAACTTTTCGTACCGAGCCAGCGCAGGCACGTTTTCCATCATGACCATTTTTGGGCGCAAGGCGAGAACGAGTCTTGCGAACTCGTCAATAAGATCATTCCGAGGATCTGGTGCTGCTGCGCGTCCACTCCGCGCACGCAGAGTCGAAAATCCTTGACAGGGCGGACAACCGGCCATCAGATCAAGGTGTCCCCTCTTCAATCCACATGCTTTCAGCAGTTGCGCAGCGCTGACCTTCCGAATGTCCACCCCTAACAACTGGACGTCACCGTGATTCAAGGCGTAGGTCTCACGCGCCTTGCTCTCAATCTCTACGGCAGCGAGCACCTTAAAGCCTGCGTCTTTGAGGCCACGTGAAAGGCCGCCGCAGCCGGAGAACAAGTCAATCGCCGTATAGCTCATGATTCAGAATTAACTCGTGTGACGGCCGTAGCACTAGCCCGAATATTTCATGAAGAAGAAACAATGACGGCGTGCAACCGTTTAGGATTCAGGTGTCGAAGCCAAATCCGCGGAGCACGCCGTCATGACA
>JAYUXS010000366.1:0-3384 GCA_043752845.1 Lysobacterales bacterium
CGTGATAGCCGATCGCCCAGGCCATGTTCTGACGCGTGATCCGCTGCGTGCGACGCGCGCTGTCGATCAGCAGCCCGACCAGGCTCAGGTCATCGCGCAGCAGCACCACATCGGCGTGACATTGGGTCAATGCCGATCCGCCGCCCATCGCGATTCCGACATTTGCCGCTGCGAGCGATTCGACGTCATTCAGGCCGTCGCCCAACATCAACACACGATGTCCGTGCGCCTGCAGGTCGCGCAGATGCGCGCACTTCTGCGCCGGCGTCATGCGGCTACGCGCCGCGATGCCGAGTGCGCCGGCGACTGCGGCCACGGCCGGTTCGGCGTCTCCGGACAACATCTCGACGCGGCCGAAACGCCGCCAGTTGGCAACTGCGGTTCCCGCCTGTGGCCGCAATCGATCCTCGAACTGCAGGCGTGCGACGCTGCCTCGTGCATTCGTCAGGATCACGCCGGCGCCTTCCTCTCGCTGCAGCCAGGCACTTTGCCCGAGGCGCCAAGGCTGGCCGGCGATGACGCCGCTCACCCCTTGACCAACGACGAGGCGTGCATCGTCGACCTCAAGGCCGCTGTCGTATTCCCGCAGCGCCGATGCGATCGGGTGGCGATGTCCGCGCTCGAGTGCGGCGGCGATCGCGAGCACTGCATCGCGATCGTGGGCAGGGTCGATAAGATCCACGTCACCGAGGCGCAAACGACCTTCGGTCAGCGTGCCGGTCTTGTCGACCACGATGGTGTCGATCGTCGCCGCGCGCATCAGTGCGTCCGGCGTGGTCACGATCACGCCGCGCTGCGCGAGCATCGCGTGCGCCACCGCGCGACTGAGCGGAATGGCCAGCGCAAAAGCGCAAGGACAGGCGGCGGCCAGAACCGCGAGCACGGCCGGCAATGCGCGTTCGGGCGCGAACATCGACCAGATCAACCCGGAAGCCGCAGCGATCGCCAGCATCGCGATGGTGAAGGCGGCCGCCCCGCGTGCGCCGGATTCGGTCGACGCTGTTGCCCGCACCAGCGCGCTGCGCACGAGCGCGCGCAACTGGCCGACGCGGGTGGCGGCACCGATGGCGCTGACCTCGATCAGCAAAGGCGTATCCAGCGCGATGCTGCCCGCCAGCACGGTATCGCCCGCCTGTTTGGAAACCGGTTGCGACTCGCCGGTGAGGAGCGACTCATCCACTTGTGCCCCGCCCTTGATGCGCGCGCCGTCGATCAGGACACCGTCGACCGCGACCGATTCGCCACTGGCGACGCGCACATGGTCGCCACAGGCGAGTTCGCTGAGCGCGACGACTTGCACACTGCCGTCGGCGGCGATGCGTTCGGCGCGTTGATGTTCACTGCCGAGCCGCAGTTGCAGGCGCTCTTTGGCGCGGGCACGTGCAACCGCTTCGATATGACGTGCGGCAGTCAGCAGGAACACGAGCATCACCGCGGCATCGAAGTAGACGACGACGCCACCGCGCGCGGTCTCGACCAGCGAGACGGCATAGGCGAGGCCGACCGAAATCGCGACCATCAGGTCCATGCCTGGTTGCCGCAAACGCACTTCATGCCACGCGCCGCGGAAGAACGGCGCGCCGGAATAGAAGACGACGACGGTCGTGATCACGGCTGCGATCACCCGGAAAAAATCGCGCGTGCCGGTGCCGATTTCACCCGCGCCGAAATACAGGGCTTCGGTAAACATCATCGCCTGCATCGCGCCCAGGCCGGCGACGGCGAGCCGCTTCAGCGACTGGCGACGGCTGCCGGACACGTCGGCGCTGTTGCCCACGACACTCGGTGTGTATCCGATCGCGGCGAGTTGCTGCGCAATCGAACTGAGCGGCGCACGTTCCGCGTCGAAACGCAGTCGCGCGCTGGCGGTGGCCGGATCGACGGTGATCGAGTGCACGCCCGGCATCTGCGCCGCTACCCGTCCGATCAGCCACGCGCATGCGGCGCAACGCACGTTGCCGATGCTCAGGTCGCATTCGCTCAGGCCGTCGACTTCGCGAACATACAGATGCTTGAATCCGGCGCTATCCCATTCGGCGAAGGCGACGCTGTCGTCGACGCGCCCGGTCGCAGTCGTACGCAGGGTGTAGTAGTCGGCGAGGCCGCTCTGATGCAACCACTGCGCCGCCGCCTTGCAGCCGATGCAGCAGAAGTGCCGCTCGAAGGCCTCGATCTCGGCGTGAACGGCGCGCCCCGCCAAGGCTTCGCCGCAGTGATAGCAGCCGGCAGGGCTCATGGTCCGCTGGACCACGCCGGGCGCAATCTCGTTGGATCGCTGCCGCCCTGCCACTTACCCACGATGCGCCAGGTATTGGCCGCGTCGTGCAAGGCGACATGCCAGTGCGCGTTGCCGACGCTGCCCGTCGCGCAAAAACGCGCCACACCACAAGGTGCAAGCGCGAGATGCTGGTCGCGATCGGCGTCGGTCGCGTGGATCAGGTCCAAGGTCAGTGCCGACGTGTTCGGCAAGTCGTATACGGTCACGGTGATTGTGCCGCCGTCGATCTCGAGTTGGGCCACGAGATCAAGCGCCAGCGCACGCTGGTCGCGCGCGGCGTCGGTGGTCTGGATCTGCGCCACCCGCCGTACCGGGTCGGGACTCGCATGCAAGTCGCTGTGTGCGGTGATCGCGAGCGCGACGCCGGCAACGACGGCGGTTGCAGGCAAGGCCACGGCAAGCCACATCACCGGCTGTCGATACCACTCGTTCATGGATTGGCTCCATCCGGTGCGATGAATCGGGATTTCTGGCTGCGGCGGATATCCGCGTCGATCGCCGTGACTTCGAAGACGATGTCGTGCATGCCGCTCAGGCTTCCAGCCGGCACGTGCAAGGTGATCGGCACGTTCGCGGTGCTCTCGGCACCGACGACGACATCGGCAGCATTGGCGCTGATGGTGAGGGCCGTGGCACCGCTGACAGCGACGCGATAGTGACGCGCGACGTGTTCCTTGTTGACCAGTTTCAACGTGTAGGCATTCTCGATCGCGCCGTCAGCGAGTTCGCGATACAGCGCATTGCGATCACGCAGCACATCGACGAGCAAGGGTGTGCGATTCAGTACCGACCACGCGAACGCGACGATCAGAGTTGTCAGGACGAGGGCATAGACGACGACACGCGGACGCAAGACGCGCGTCTTCTTGTGCTCGATATCGTTGAGCGTGGCGTAACGGATCAGACCGCGCGGATAGCCGATCTTGTCCATCACGCTGTCGCAGGCATCGACGCAGGCGCCGCAAGCAATGCATTCGTACTGCAGTCCGTCGCGGATATCGATACCGGTCGGGCAAACCTGGACGCAGATGGTGCAGTCGATGCAATCACCCAAAGATGGCGGGTTCTGCATTGTTGTCTCCTCCCCTTTGCGCAGCAAGGGGGAG
>JAYUXS010000367.1:0-3383 GCA_043752845.1 Lysobacterales bacterium
CAGGTTGCCTTCGACGAACACGGTGAAACTGCCGCCGAGGGCCTGGGTGATGTAGCCGACCTGGCCCGCGGGCAAGTTCACGAGGTCGCCGGACGGCACCATGATGGCCGCGCAGTCGCGCTCGAAGCGGATCGGTTCACTGGTTTGCGAGTAGCGCGACATGGTCGTGACGGGTTCGATGTTCGATGCAGAAGCGAAATTGTACCGAATCCGTCCCATATGTTCGCGAACGGATGACAGGGCGATGCTGCACGCAATCAATTGCAAGTGCGCATGCGACAATTCCGACCATGCCATCACTGTTCAAGCGCGCCACGCACATCGTTGTCTTGTTCCTGTTGCCGCTGTGCGCCGGTGCCGTATGGTCGATATCGGTACAGATCCTGGGTCGCGACCTGCCCTGGTTTGCCGTATTACTGGCGCTGACTCTGCTGTTCATGCGCGGACAGTTGCAGTTCGTCTCGACCCCGACGCGTGTATTGCTGCATCTCGCTGCAGTCTGCTGCGCCCTGATCTACGCCCAGACCTTGATCACCGGCGTTGCGGTGGCGTCGCCGCTCGGTCATGGGCTGTTCGAAGCGTTGCAAACGATGGGCGTCGAGATGACGCTGGCGCTGATCGCCGAGCGCAGCGATGTCCTCGATACGGCGGGCTATGCCGGTGCCTTGATGCTGGCGGTGTGGATCGCCTTCAACGGACATACGGCTAGATCGCGATCGGTGCCTTGATCGCCGGATGCGACTGGTAGCCCTCGATGACGATGTCGTCGAAGCGGAAATCGTCGATCGCACGAATGTCCGGATTCAACTTCAGCTGCGGCAAGGGCAGCGCTGCTCGCTCCAGTTGCAAGCGCGCCTGATCGAGGTGGTTCGAGTACAGATGCGCGTCGCCGAGCGTCAGCACGAAGTCGCCCACCGCAAGATCGCAGACCTGCGCGATCATCTGCGTCAGCAGGGCATAGCTCGCGATATTGAACGGCACGCCGAGGAAGATGTCGGCACTACGCTGGTAGAGCTGGCACGACAAGCGTCCGTTCGCGACATAGAACTGGAACAACGCGTGACAGGGCGCCAGCGCCATCTGCGGAATATCGGCGACGTTCCAGGCACTCACGATCAAGCGGCGGGAATCCGGATCACGACGGATGCGCTCGATCACTTCGGCGATCTGGTCGATGACGCGACCATCCGGCGTCTGCCAACGCCGCCATTGCTTGCCGTAGACCGGGCCGAGTTCGCCGTTCTCATCGGCCCATTCGTCCCAGATGCTCACGCGGTTGTTGCGCAGGTAAGCGATGTTGGTTTCTCCGCGCAGAAACCACAGCAGTTCGTGAACGATCGAACGCAGATACAGTTTCTTGGTCGTGACCAGCGGAAATCCGGCGGCAAGATCGAAGCGCAACTGGTAGCCGAACACGCTGCGCGTGCCGGTACCGGTGCGGTCGGATTTCTCTGCGCCGTGTTCGAGCACATGCCGCAGCAGATCGAGATAGTTCTGCATCACGCGCTCCGTCGTCGGTACGCAAGCCACAGGAAGCACAGGCCGAGTGCGATCAGCGGCAGTGACAAAGCTTGCCCCGTGGTCATCCAGCCGAACGCGATGTAACCCATATGCGCGTCCGGTTCGCGCGCGAACTCGACGACAAAACGACCGAGTCCGTAGACCAGCGCAAACACGCCACACGATGCATAGCGCGGCCGTGCCTTGCGCGTGAACCACAGCAGCAAGCCCGCCAGCACGACGCCTTCGAGAAACGCCTGATACAACTGCGACGGATGGCGCGCTTCATGATCAAGCAAACCGGCGGCGGCCTGTACCTTGATTTCGTCGATCGACAGACCGAGGCGATCAAGCGACTGCGGAAAAATCACCGCCCACGGTACGTCGGTCGTGCGTCCCCACAACTCGCCGCCGATGTAATTGCCGATGCGACCAAATCCGAGCCCAAGCGGGATCAGCGGCGCGACAAAATCCAGCGTGTCGAAGGTGTGCTTGTCATGTCGCCGTGACCACCAGGCGAGCGCGACCATGACGCCGACCAGACCGCCATGAAACGACATGCCACCTTCCCATACGCGGAACAGCGAAAGCGGGTCGGCGGCCAGTTCTGCATGGCCGTAGATCAGCATGTAACCGACGCGTCCACCGATGATCACGCCCAGCATGCCCTCGAAGATCAGGTCCGAAAACTGCTGTTCGCTGATGCCGAAACGCCCAGCGCGCACGCGCGCCCGCCCGACCCAGAGCGCTGCCGCGAGCGCGCACAGATACATCACCCCATACCAATGCACCGCCAATGGGCCCAGCGTGAAGACGATCGGGTCGATGTCGTGGACGTAGTACACGGCTCAGGCCCCGACGCGCTCGCAACCCGCCGTCACGACGGCAACACCCGGCAAATAAAGCCTTTCAGGTACTCGGTTTCGGGGATGGCGGGATGCACCGGGTGACAAGCCGATTGCTGCAGGCTGGCGAGCACCTGGACACTGCGGTCGAGGTGGCGCGCGCCCTGGTTGATCGCGTCGAGCAAGACGGTTTTCGGCAGGTGATGCGAGCAGGAGCAGGAGATCAGCAGTCCGTCGCGGTTGAGCAACTGCATCGCCATTTCATTGATGCGCCGGTAAGCGATACGGCCTTCGGCGAAATCTTTCTTGCGCTTGACGAATGCCGGTGGGTCGACGATCACGACATCGAAGCGTTCGCGTTCCTGACGCAGCGATTTCAGCACGTCGAAGGCATCGCCCTGCAACGTGCGCACCTTGTCGCCCAGTCCATTCTCACGCGCGGCATCGTTGACGATGGCGAGCGCGGTTTCCGAGGCATCAACGCAGACGACCTCGGTCGCACCCGCGGCGGCAGCGCGTAGTCCCCAACCACCACCGTAACTGAATACATCGAGCACGCGCTTGCCGGCGACGAGCTTGGGCAAACGGTCGCGATTGTCGCGTTGGTCGTAGAACCATCCGGTCTTCTGGCTGTCACGTGGATCGATGCGGAAGCGCACGCCGCCTTCAATCACTTCGAGATGCGCGGGCCATTCGCCGATCGCGCATTCGTCGTATTCCGGCAAACCTTCGAGACGCCGCACGGAACCCGAATTCTTCCAGAGGAAGGCACGCGGTTTCAGCACTTTCGCAACAGCTTCGACGATCGCCGGCTTCATCTGTTCCATGCCGAGCGTGCCGATCTGACCGACCGCGACATCGCCGAAACGGTCGATCACGAGACCCGGGAGACCATCTGATTCACCGAACACCAGTCGATAGTGCGGCGTGTCGTAAAGACGCTCGCGCAGGGCCAGCGCGACGTTGAGACGATGGACGAACAATGACTTGTCGAGCGGATGGCGGGTGCCGCGTTCGACCATGCGCGCACAGATCAGC
>JAYUXS010000368.1:0-7845 GCA_043752845.1 Lysobacterales bacterium
CGATCTGATCATGAACGAGTACATCATGCCCGGTCCGGCCTTGTTGGCGGCAACGGCGGTCAAGACGAAAATGCCGGTGCCAATGATCGCGCCGATGCCCAACATGGTCAGATCGAAGGCGCCGAGCTGGCGCTTAAGACCTTTCTTTTCAGCGGCGGCCAGGATCTGGTCCAGCGGCTTGATGCGTTCGAACAGCATTCGGTTCTCCAAATTTGGGGGCTGCAAAGCGTCGGTAACATACTGTTCACACCTGCATGCAGCAAGTCCGGATGTGATGAATTGCCCTCTTTCCACGATATTGAACCCGACATGACGACTTTCGATTTGCGCGCCGCGCTGGCGCGATGGGCAGACCACGACCGTGAGGAAGCGGCGGTCGCGGCCCGATTCAGCGACTTGGTCGCCCAACCTCGCTGCTACTGGCGCGACTGTTTCCCCGCGCATTTCACCGCTTCTGCCTGGCTCGTCTCAGGCGATGGCGCGCGCGTGCTGTTGATGCACCATCGCAAGCTCGATCGCTGGCTGCAACCGGGTGGACATGCCGACGGCGACACCGACCTGCCCCGTGTCGCATGGCGAGAAGCTAAGGAAGAAACCGGTTTGAACGATCTCGTCGGGCACGACGAACTGTTCGATCTAGACGCCCACGAAATCCCGCCACGCGGCCACGAGCCCGTCCACTGGCATTTCGATGTGCGCTTTGTCGTCACGGCAAAAGATTCGGAAATCTTCGCCGCCAATCATGAATCACGCGCCATGGCCTGGCGCGACATCGCCGAGGTCGCGGCGGACGCCGATATCGATACCTCGATCCGGCGCATGGCGCGGCGCTGGATGTCGCGCTAACCGATTTCGCGCTGCAGCGCTTCGCAGGTGCGCTGATGCAAAGCCGACAGGTCGGCGATGACCTGCGGCGTGAGAGTTGCCCGACCGTTACGTGCGGCGTATTCGATGTCACGACAGGCATCGGCAAGCGCCGTCGCGCCAAAACTCGCAGCATTCGATTTCATCGTATGACTGATCACGCGCAGCTTTTCGGCGTCGCCGGCCTTGCTTGCGGCGACGATCGCTGCGACCTGATCGGCCGATCCGCGCAGGAACATGCCGATCATCTGCGCCAGCATGCCGGGACGACCGGCACGCTCGAGCATGCGGAACTGGTCGAGCATGCGCTGATCAAGTTCAACGACGGCGCCATTGTTCATGCGTGGTGTTCCTCGGAATTTTCGGGAAGTGGCACTGCGGCCATCTCGTCATCCAATTCCTCCAGAACCGGCACAACGCTGCGCAAATCTCTCGTGCTGCGCGCGCCGAGTTGACGCAACTTCTCGACTTGTCCGACCAGATGACCACGACCGCTGCCGAGCTTGCTGATGGCTTGATCGATACTCTCGCGCGCCTTGCCGACCTGTTCCGCGGCACGGCCGAGGTCTTGCATGAAGGCGACGAACTTGTCGTATAGCAGTCCGGCGCGCTCGGCGATCTTTTCGGCATTGCGACTGCGCGTCTCCGCTTTCCAGACGTGTTCAATGGTGCGCAGGATGCCGAGCAGCATGCCCGGACTGACGACCACGACATCGCTGCGCAAGGCGATCTCGTAGAGCCCGGGTTCGGCACGGATCGCTTCGAGATACGCGGCTTCGACCGGCACGAACATCAGCACCAGACCATTGGATGAGAGCGCGCTTGAACGACCATAGCCACGACTTCCAAGCTCTTCGATGTGCCGCCGCATGGAACGCAAATGCTCGGCCAGATGCTTGTCGCGCAGACTGACATCGTCTTCATTGCACCAGCGCTCGAATGCAGTCAGCGACACCTTGGCATCGATCACCACATCGCGATCGCCGGGCAGGCGCACGATCACGTCGGGTCGGCGCGTATCCATGCCTTCGTCGCGCAGTACTACCTGGGTCTCGAAGTCGCGGCCGGCAGAGAGACCGGACGCTTCGAGCAGGCGTTCCAGCACCAACTCGCCCCATGCCCCCTGACGTTTGGTGTCGCCGGTAAGCGCCCGCGTCAGATTCAATGCGTCGCCGCTCAGTTGCTCATTGAGCTTGCGCAGATTGACGATTTCGGTGCGCAACACGGCGCGGCTCTCGCCTTCCTGGGCGCGCGAATCGACCACGAGTTGCTGGAATTGCTGCAGTTGCTCGCGCAGCGGCGTCATCAATGCGCCGATCTGTTCCTGGCTGCTGGCGCTGAAGCGTTCACTCTTCGCGTCAAGAATGGACGCGGCGATCAGTTCGAATTGCTGAGTCAATTGCTCGCGAGACGATTCGATCCAGCGCAGCTTCTCGGCTTGAGCCGCTGCCGACTCGTCCAGGCGTGCGGCCAACGTCGCGCGCGCTTCGCCGAGTTCGCGCGAGCGCGTGCGCTCTTCGGTGAGAACGACTTCGGTCTGACGCAGGCGCTCACGGGTGACATCGCGTTCCGCCTCAGTGCTGGTGCGACCTTCATCGAAGCGTCGTTGCGCCTGACGCGTCGACCACAGTGACGAGGGCACCGCCACGAGGGCGACGCCGAGCAAAAATCCAATGACCAGACTGGCGACATCCATGTCGCGAAACCTAGCAGAGGCGACGGCAAGCGTCGCCTCGCCGAATTATGCTTTGGCAGCGTACGCGGCACACCAGCCTTTGGCATTGACCGACTTGCCCGGAAAAATACTGCACGGACGCCATGCATCGGCTTCCGCGCCCTGCACCAGTTTGCAGTTCGCGCAGATTTGCGACGGCTTGTGATTCGGGTACTTCGCGGCATCGACCTTGGTCGTGTCGTGCTTGTAGCCGAGCGCGGCGGCGGTGGCATCGGTTTCCGTCAACTGCGGAATGGTTGTCGCTTGAGCGCTCGCCAGTCTCGGCATGGTCGCTCCGACGGCGACGGCTGCTGCACTGAGCACCAGGAATTGACGACGGGTGGTGATGGTCTGGAACATGAGCTTTCTCCTTGATGTCTCGTTACCTGATGCGAAGCATGCGGCCATAAGTGTGAACGCCAAGTAGCCGTCGCTGCAGTACCGAGTCTTGATGCATCTTCCGCTATATTCGCGAGCCCGGCTTGACCCTGATCAAGAGCGCTGCTGCCGATGCCCGAATTTGACGAAAAAACCTTCCGCGACATCGCGCAAGCGATTGCCGACGCCGGTCGCGAACTGGCTGCGCTGGGCTGGACGCCGGCAACCAGCAGCAATTTTTCACATCGGCTCGATGCCGACCACGCCGCTGTGACGATTTCCGGTCGCGACAAAGGCAAGCTTGGTGTCGCCGACATCATGGTCGTCGATTTCGCCGGCAGGGCTGTCGGCTCCGATCACCGCCCCTCGGCGGAAACACTGCTGCACACGCAGTTGTACGCGCAAGATGCGGACATCGGCTGCGTCCTGCATACGCATTCGCACACCCAGACCGTCGCGTCACGGCTCTATGCGGAAAGCGGCGAAATCACGATCGCCGGTTTCGAGTTGCTGAAGGCTTTCCGCGGCTACGACACCCACGAAGCGAGCATGCGCATTCCGGTGCTGCCGAACTCGCAGGACATGCAGACTTTGGCCGACCTGATCGCGCCGATGTTGCATGGCCCACGCCCGCTGCACGGTTACCTGATCGACGGCCACGGCATTTATGCCTGGGGTCGGGACATGAAGGAGGCGCGTCGTCACCTCGATGCCTTCGAATTCCTGCTCGCCTGCGAGCTTGACCTGTGGAAACTGCGCCGATGAGCCAACTGCGAATCTTCAACGAACACGATGCCGCTACGCCGGTGACGAGCACGCGCGAACACGGCTTGATTGCCGAACTGCTCGGCCGCGAGGGTGTGCGCTTCGAGCGCTGGGCGACCGATGCGCCGATTGCGCCCGGCGCTGCACCTGACGCAGTCATCACCGCGTATCGCACCGACATCGATCGACTGATGCAGGAAAAGGGCTACCAGGCCGTCGACGTGATCTCGCTGACGCCCGAGCATCCGCAAAAATTCGAGCTGCGTCAGAAATTCCTGAACGAGCATCGGCATGCCGAAGACGAAGTGCGCTTCTTCGTCGCCGGCAGCGGCTTGTTCACCCTGCACCTCGGCGAGCGCGTGTTCGAGGTGTTGTGCGAGCAGGGTGACCTGATCGGCGTACCGGACAACACTCGCCACTGGTTCGATATGGGCGCGAATCCATCTTTTGTCGCCATCCGCATTTTCACGAACGCGGCCGGCTGGGTGGCGAATTTCACCGGCGACGACATCGCGCAGCGCTTCCCGCGCTTCGGTGAGGCATGAGTCGCATCGTCCTCACCGACATCGAAGGCACCACCAGCGCCATCGACTTCGTGCATCGCGTGCTGTTTCCGTATTCGCGCGAGCGTATGCCGGATTTTGTCCGCGACAATGTTGACCGCGAAGACGTGCGCGCCGCGGTCAATGCTGTCTTGGACGAGATCGGTGGCAGCGACGATGAAGCAGCTATCGGCACGCTGTTGCAGTGGATCGACAGCGACCGCAAAGCGACGCCCTTGAAGGTGCTGCAGGGATTGATCTGGCACGAAGGCTACGAGCGCGGCGAGTTCAGCGCGCACGTGTACATCGATGCCTTTGACCAATTGCGTGCCTGGCATGCCGCCGGCGTGCCGCTTTATGTGTATTCGTCGGGATCGGTCGCCGCGCAGAAGCTGTTTTTCCGTCATTCCGTGTTCGGCGATCTGCTGTCCTGGTTTGCTGGTCATTTCGATACGACCGTCGGTGCAAAGCGCGAAGCCGAAGCGTACCGGCGCATCACGCAACAGATTGGCGCCAACGCATCGGACATCTTGTTCCTGTCCGACATCGAAGCCGAACTCGACGCCGCTGCCGAAGCCGGTCTGTGCACGACGCAGTTGGTGCGGGCCGACACGCGACCGGAATCGCACGGCCGTCACCCGACCGCCGCGACTTTCCGCGATATCCGGCTCTGACGGCGACTGCAGTGTCGAACTTCTGGTTGGAACTGCAGCGCAACACCGCCTTCCAGCGACCGAAAATTCCGGCGACGCTGGCCGGCGAATCCGACTTCCTCGGCATCAGTCTGTTGTGCATCCTGGTCGGGTTTCTCGCGGAACTGGTGCAACCGACGGCGGGGCGCGAGTTCACGTGGTCAGCCCTGGCGGCCTATGCGCTGTTGATCGTCGTCGTCCGCCTGATGGCGTCGACCGCGGCGCGCGCATTGAATCGACCCGCGATCGGCCTCTCGATCGCCTGCACGCTGATGCTCGCAGCGATGATTGGGATACCGGTGGCCATTCTCGTCACCGACGCCGACTTCATCGACAACAACACCGAATACGCCTTCGGCGTCGCCTGGCTGATCGCGATCGCGCTCGCATTCCCCTGGTTGCTTTTGAGCTTGCGCGCGTGGGCCAGCGACGCCGGCCGATCACGCAGATTTCTCATCGCGTTTTTGGCGCCACTCGCCTGCTTCTTTTTTGTGCACAAGTCCGATGTGTGGTCGGCGTTCTACTACGTCGACGACTACACGGAAGTCATCGGGGACGCATACGCCGAAGCCGACTTCGGCGAATCCCCGGAACCGGTCGTGCTCGACTACGACAGCGAGGATCTGCTCGCCATCCAGGATCAACGGGTCGACGAGCAACTCGCGCAGTTGTTGCCGCATCGGGCTGGTCGTGCCGACCTCTATCTGATTGCCGTTGCCGGCGACGGCGCACAATCGGTGTTCGCCAAAGAAGCGCAGTACGCACAGATTCAACTCGATGCGCGATTCGACACCGCCGGGCGCAGCATCGCGTTGATCAACGACCCCGGCACGCTCGCAGACACGCCGATGGCAACACTGCGCAATCTTCGTCGCGTACTGGACGGTGTGCGTCACCGCATCGACCCGGCCGAGGACATCGTGTTCCTGTTCCTCACCTCGCACGGCTCGGCTGACCACCAATGGTCAGTGCAACTCGGCGATATTCCCCTGCGCCAGATCACGCCGGAAGATCTCGCCGAAGCCTTCGACAACGCCGGCATCCGCTGGCGCATCACGCTGATTTCCGCATGCTATTCAGGCGGATTCATCAACGCCCTGGCCGATGACACCAGCCTGGTGATCACCGCATCGCGCGCTGATCGCACCTCGTTCGGCTGCGGCAACGACGATGAACTGACCTATTTCGGCCGTGCCTACTTCGCGCAAGCCTTGCAAACAACCGACGATTTCATCGCTGCCCATGCTATTGCGGCCAGAATCGTGCGTGAGCGCGAAGTCGCCGAAAAACTGGAGAAATCCGAACCGCAGATCAGCGTCGGCAAAGACATCGCCGTGCAGTTGTCGCGCTGGCGCAGTGATTCGGCCGCAGATCGCAGCCTCGCCAACTGAAGCGCGATCGCGATCGTACGTTCGACCGCGAAAATTTCGTATGCTCAACTGACCTCACATCGATCGAAGCCATGCACAAACCCACGCGGTCCTATTTCGCCTACATTTCCGCCCTGCTCGGCATGCTGTCGCTGATCGCCGTGCTCTGCTTCCATTTTCCGCAACTGCTGACCAGCAAGGAATTCCGCAACGTTTACACCGAGGAATTTGCACGCAATCTGCTGTTGACCGGACTCGTCATTGCGTTCCTGCTCGGCACCTTCGCGATCATGCATGGACGCAACAGGCGCATCGCGTTGCTTGGCGTCGGCACGGCGACGCTCGCTGTCTTGCTCGGTGGCACCGATGTGCAGTTCAATGCGATTGGACAGACGCCCTATTCGCTCGGGCTCGACTGGTTCGTGATCTCGCTTTTTTTCTCCGCGCTGGTGTTCGTACCGATGGAGCAATTCCTCGGACGCAATACGCAGTCGCCGTTGCGCAACGAGTGGCGCACCGATATCGGTTATTTCTTTCTGACCCACGTGCTGGTGCAATTCATCCTGATTCTGGTCACCGCATCGACCACGCAGATCGCTGCACTCGCGCAATTTCCCGGCGTCCAGCAGAGCATCCAGTCCTGGCCGATCTGGGTGCAGTTCATGCTTGCGGTGTTCTTCGCCGATCTGGCGCAAGCGGGCCTGCATCGCATCTATCACAACGTGCCGTGGCTCTGGCGGTTTCACGCCGTGCACCATTCGTCCGAGCACATGGACTGGCTCGCTGGTTCGCGCATTCATCTCGTGGAAGTCGTGCTGACGCGTTCGGCCGTGCTCGCGCCATTGATCGTGCTCGGCTTCTCGGCGCCGGCGTTGAATGCGTATGTGATCCTGGTCGGTCTGCAGGCGGTGCTCGCGCACGCGAACCTCGGTATCCGTTTCGGCTGGCTCGAATACCTGCTCGTGCTGCCGCGCTATCACCACTGGCACCACGCCCGCGACAAAGCGTATGTCGACGTCAACTACGCGATCCATCTGCCTTTGATCGACATGCTGATGGGCACGTTCAAGCTGCCGCCACAAGGCGAATGGCCACCAACGTACGGCGTGCTCAAGCCCGAGACCGTGCCCGAAGGCATCCTGCAACAGCAATGGATGCCGTTTTCGCGGCGCAAGGTGTGGCGTGCGGTCGCCAGCAAGCCTTGACTTGATATGCTCAGGCCATGATTCACATGACCGCCAGCGACGAAGCCGAGCGCGCCGGCATCGACTTGAGCCTGCTCGACGAGAACCTGCGGATGACGCCCGAACAACGTGCGGACAAGCACCAGTCCGCGCTGGACTTGGCACTGGCACTTGAACGCGCGGGACAGCAACGCCGTGACCGACCTAAACCGACTGATACAGCGCCTGTGTGACGCCGAGATCGACTTCGTGCTGGTGGGCGGATTTGCCGCAATCGTGCATGGGGCGAGCATGCTGACACGCGATCTGGACGTCTGTACGGTGCTGTCCCCAGCG
>JAYUXS010000369.1:0-3370 GCA_043752845.1 Lysobacterales bacterium
CTGCAGCAACGCGTCACCTATTCGACGACCGTTGCCGGCGCGCGTGCCTTGCTGCATTCGCTCGACTTCCGCAATTCGGAACGCGTCAGCACCATTCAGGAACTCCATCAAGAATTGCATCGGGAAGCATCGGCATGAGAAGACCTCCACTGACCAAACGCGGCGTCGAACGTCTGCGCGAAGAACTCGAACGACTGAAATCGGTTGATCGGCCGAGGATCATTCATGCGATCGCCGAAGCGCGAGCGCACGGTGACCTCAAGGAAAACGCCGAGTACCACGCGGCGCGAGAGCAACAGGGTTTCTGCGAAGGTCGGATCAATGCCATCGAGGGAGCATTGTCATTTGCCGAGGTCATCGATATCAGCCTATTGACGGCCGGTACGCGCATCGTGTTTGGCGCCACCGTCGATTTGTTGGAGCTTCACAACAATGTTGAAGTGACCTACCAGATCGTCGGCGAGATGGAAGCGGACATCAAGCTACGGCTGATCTCGGTGACGTCGCCGATAGCACGGGCATTGATCGGCAAGAGCGAAGGCGACACTGTCGAGTTGCACGCAGCCAACGGCAGCCGCGAATTCGAAATCGTCGCGGTGCGTTACGAGTAAGGCGATGACCGCGCAGTTGTGGCTGCCAGCGCGACGCCATCTCGCGGCGCTTGCGGAAACGGCACCGGCGCTGCGCCACTGGATTTCTCGCGGCACGCACCTGGCCGATGCGCTGCCCGGTCTGTTGCCGCTGCTCGAAGATGTATTTGCAAACTTGCCGAAGCCGCTACCGATCGCGCCCTGGACACGGCGCAGCGATGCGCCCGAGGACTGTGCCGGACGCTGGTTGCGCGCTGATCCCTGTCATCTGCGCGTGGAAACAGCCGGCGTGCGCATGCTCGCCTGCGGCGTCATGCAGTTGTCGATGCCCGAGGCCGAGGCTTACGCACGATCGCTGCAGCCCTTGTTCGACGAGGCCGGATGGCGCTTGCATGTCGCCACACCGGAACGCTGGTACCTGCAACCGACGCCTGAATACGAATCGATCGGCGGCGGCGCGCCCGAGGATGTGGTCGGCGCGTACATCGACACCGCGCTGCCGGTCGGTGATGGCGGCCGTGCCTCTCGCGTCTGGCTCAATGAGATCCAGATGGCGCTGCACGAGCATCCAACGAGTCGGGAACGGCGCGCGCGCGGCTTGCCCGAGGTCAACAGCCTGTGGCTGCACGGCGACGGCGTCTGCGCTGCCGCACCGCGCTGTCTTGCGACTTCGGTCCATTCGCACGATCCGTTGCTGCACGCATTGGCCACCGCATCGGGGGTCCGCGCTGCGGCGGCAGCGGACCAAACTTTCAGTGGTGCCTTGATCGACGCAAGATCATGGGACGCGATGCTGCTGTCGATGATCGCGGCATTGCATGCGGCAAATGCTGCGGTCGAGCTCAAGCTGGAGAGCGGCGAACGCTTCCGTTATCGACCTTGGCATCGCCTGCGTTTTTGGCGGCGCGAGCCATGACCCCGGCGATCCGCAGGCGTTTGGTACCCGACGCCCCATTGCTCGACGATGCCGGTCTGCATCCGGTGCTCGCGCGCGTGTACGCAGCGCGTGGCGTGAGCACGCGCGAGCAGCTCGATCTGAGCCTGAAGCGCATGCTTGCGCCGCAATTGCTGGGCGGGCTCGATGCGGCATGTGCATTGTTGCGTGAGGCCATCGCCAGCGACGCTCGCATCCTGGTGGTCGGAGATTTCGATTGCGACGGCGCGACCGGTGCTGCCGTCGCGTATCGCGGACTGCGCATGCTTGGTGCCAGGCACGTGGATGTGCGCGTGCCGAATCGCGCGATCCACGGCTACGGGCTGACGCCGAGCCTGGTCGAGGAAATTCTCGCGGAAGGCCGGCCGGATCTGTTGATCACCGTCGACAGTGGCATCGCCTGCATTCCCGGCGTGCGTGCGGCGAAGGCGGCCGGTTGCAAGGTGTTGATCACCGATCACCATCTGCCGCCGCCGGTGTTGCCCGAGGCCGATGCCATCGTCAATCCGAACCTGCATGGCGATGGTTTTCCGAGCAAGGCGCTGGCTGGCGTCGGCGTGATGTTTTATCTGTTGCTCGCTTTGCGCGCCGACTTGCGCGTACGCGATGCATTTGCCGGCGGCATCGAGCCCGATCTGTCGACACTGCTGGACTTGGTCGCGCTTGGCACTGTCGCTGACCTGGTCGCACTGGACCACAACAATCGTGTGCTGGTCGCCGCTGGCCTCAAGCGCATTCGTGCCGGTGCCGCGAATGCCGGCATCGCTGCGATCATCGACGTGTCGAAGCGTCGTGCGCACGAAGTCACCGCGACTGATTTGGCTTTCAGTCTCGGGCCGCGCGTGAATGCGGCCGGGCGGCTTGAGGACATGAGTCTCGGCATCGCCTGTCTGTGCAGCGATGACGCGGTTGTCGCGCGCGAACTGGCGCAGCGGCTCGACGCCATCAACCACGAACGCCGCAGCTTGCAGAGTGACATGGTGGATCAGGCCGAGTCCGCCGTCGCGGCACTGCAGCTTGATCAGGATTTGCCTGCGGTGTTGTGTCTGTTCGAGCCGAGTTGGCATGCCGGTGTGGTCGGCTTGGTGGCGTCGAAGATCAAAGAGCGCGTGCATCGGCCGGTGTTCGCGTTCGCTCAAGCAAGCGAGGGCAGTGATGAGCTCAAAGGTTCGGCACGTTCGGTGCGCGGTGTGCATCTGCGCGATCTGCTGGCCGAACTGGACATGCGCGAACCCGGGCTGATCGCCCGCTTCGGCGGCCACGCCATGGCTGCTGGTTTGACGCTTGCCAGCGCGCACTATCAGCGCTTCTGTCAGGCCATGGCGCAACTGGTGGTTGAGCGTATCGATCCGAGTTTGCTCGCTGCGGAACAATGGACCGATGGCGAACTCGCCGGCTCAGATATCAATCTGGCCCTGGCCGAAGCATTGCGCGCCGGTGGTCCATGGGGCCAGGCATTTCCCGAACCCCAATTTGACGGCGAGTTCAATATCGTGTCGGCGCGCGTGGTCGGCGAGCGCCACGTCGCGTTGCGTCTGGCCGCTGCCGACGGGCATATGCATGAAGCGATCGCTTTCGGTGCCAACAGCGGCGTACTCCCGGCCGGACGCGTGCAACTGGTCTACCAGTTGCTGGTCGATGACTGGCGCGATCAACGCCGCGTGAAATTGTCGGTGCTGCATATCGCCTGAAGCGCGGATCCTGCGGGATGACCGCGTGTGTTCTGATATTCTCGCGCGCCTTTTTCAAAGCTTTCAGGCCATGATCGAAACCAATCCCATTGCCAACCGCATCGCGGACTTGCGTAAGCGCGTCGCTGCGCTCAGGGGGTATCTTTGACTTCGAT
>JAYUXS010000370.1:0-7834 GCA_043752845.1 Lysobacterales bacterium
TCCATGAGCGACACCCCCAACTTCACAGCCCTGCTTTCCGCCTGGCGCGACGGAGAACTGGCCGCGCGCGATGCGATGGTCAATCTGGTCTATCAGGAAGTGCGTGCGGTCGCGCGCAAGCAGCTCGCGGCGCATCGCGAAGCCACACTGGCACCGACCGAACTGGCACACGAAGCGCTGATCCGGGTCCTGCAGCAAAACGGCGAATGGCAGAGTCGTCGCCACCTGATGAACGTGATCGCGCTCGCCGTGCGGCAAATTCTGGTCGACTCGGCGCGACGCCGACATGCGCAGAAACGCGATGGCGGCGAGATCACCAAACTCGATTCACGCATCGAACTGGCCGCTGAAGCCGACACGCTCAATGTCGACGAGGCCCTGCACGCGCTCGCCGCGGTCGATGCGCGTGCTGCCGAGGTGATCGCGCTGACCTATTTCACCGGCCTGGAACGTGAAGAGATCGCAGGTCTGATGGCGGTGTCGGCGAGCACCATTGATCGTGCGCTGCGCTTCGGCCGTGCCTGGCTCAAGGATGCCTTGCGCAATGAACAATGAGGTTGTGCGATCACTGTCGGACTGGTTTGACGAACTCGTCGCAGTCGACGAACCGGCCCGCACCGCGCGCCTCGCAGCACTGCCGGAAGCACTGGCCACGCGTCTGCGCGCACTGCTTGCCGCTGACCGAAACACCGATGCCGACATCGCCGCCGCACTCGCGCGCGACGCGACCGTCAACATCGCGCCCGACCTGAGCGGCCAACGCGTCGGCGCCTGGCGTGTGTTGCATGAGCTCGGCGCCGGCGGCATGGGCACGGTGCTGCTGGTTGAACGCGAGCAGGCCGGATTCACGCAACAAGCGGCAATGAAATTGATCCGCGGCTTTCCGTCGCAAGATGGCATGCGCCGGTTACGCCATGAACGCCAGATCCTCGCGACGCTCGATCACCCCGACATCGCGCGTCTGATTGACGGCGGCGAAACCACTGACGGCCAGCCCTATCTGGTCGTCGAGTACGTGCGCGGCGATACCCTCGATGTTTTCGTCCAGGCTCATGCCCCTGATCGCGATACCCGCATCCAGTTGATCGAGCGCATCGGCGCGGCCGTGCAACACGCCCACCAGCATCTGGTGATCCACCGCGACCTCAAGCCCGGCAATGTGATGATCACGCCGGAGGGAGCGATCAAGTTGCTCGATTTCGGTGTCGCCAAGCTGCTCGATCTGGGCGCCGACTCGCAAGGCTCGACACGTGTGTTCACCCCAGGCTATGCCAGCCCCGAGCAGATCAAGGGTGAGGCCGTCGGCGTCGCCAGCGATGTCTACAGCCTCGGGCGCATGTTGCATGGATTGCTGCTCGGTGCACTCGTCAACCGCGCGTTGAACGTCGACGCCGATTTGTCCGGCATCATTGCGAAGGCAGTCGCCGAGCGTCCGGGCGATCGCTACGGCACGATGGCCGCGTTCTGCGACGACCTGTCACGGTATCGCCGCGGCTTGCCGGTCAGCGCTGCGCCCGACACCTCGTGGTATCGCAGCCGCAAGTTCATTGGCCGCCATCGCTTCGGCACGGCCGCTGGCGTGCTCGCCCTGCTGTTTGCCAGCGGATTCGTCTGGCGGTTGCAGGTCGAGCGCGCGCGCGCGCTGGACGCAAAGCGTGTCGCAGCGCAGGAACGCGACAGCGCGAAGCAGTCGCTGGCGTTGCTGCAGGGCATCTTCGACACGGTTGCACCCGGCGTGGCATTGGGTCGACCAGTGGGTGCCCGCGAGTTCCTCGCCGCATCCGACGCACAGCTCGCACGACGACCGTTGGATGCAACAGCAGCCAGCGTGTCGGTCTATGCGACGGTGGCCGGGGTTTATCAGCAACTCGGTGAGCCGGCGCGCGCCGCGAACCTTCTGCGCTTGGCGCTCGCCAGCCTGCCGCGCGATGCGACGCGCAGCACCGCGTTGCGACGTGCCGAACTGCATGACGAATTGGCCTCTGCCCTGCTCGGGACCAGCGACGTGGACGGCGCCGCCTTGCAGAACGCAGCCTCCGCGGCGATCCGCGCGAAGTGGCTGCCCGATGATGCCGCGGCGCAGCTGCGGACGTTGCGCAATCGCGGCTGGATCGCTTATCGCCGTGGCTTGAATGAACAGGCTCGCGCGGATCTCGAAGCGGCGCTGCAGTTGGCGGAAGCACATCCCGAGCTGCGCGACGAACGCATCGAGGACACGCTTGCGGCGCTATCCGACATCGAGATGCGCGCCGGCGATCTCGAGCTCGCCGACCGGCACGCGCAGGAACATCTGAGCCGCGTCGAGGCGCGCACCCCGGCGCAACATCCGGATCGCATCTCGGCATTGCGCCAACGCGCTTCGGTGCTGAACCAGCTCGGCCGCTATCGCGACGCGCAGAGCATGCTTCTGGACGCGATCACGATGCACGAGGCGGTGATCGGAACGACCGGCGCCAGGCTCGCCGATCTGGAGAATGATCTCTCGGTCAGTCTGAATGACAGTGGCGATCCGCGCGCCGCGCTGCCACATGCTGAGCGCTCGCTAGCGCTGACCGACCAGAGCCGCAATTCGCCGCTGGATCGCGCACTGGTCCTGTTGAACATCGCTTCGACCTTCGAAAACGCCGGCGACTACGCGCGCGCCGAAACACTCGCGGACGAGAGCGTGGCGCTGTTTCGGGCGAACGCGCCGCGCCTTAGCAAGGAACGTCTGCGCGCCGAGGGCAACCTGGCGCGGGTGATCGGGTTGCGTGGCCGCTACGACGAAGCGCGCGCACGCTTCGAATCGGTGCGTGCACGCCACCAGGAAGGTGACGGCAGTCGCGACTGGGCCTGGTCATTTGAAGGCATTCGACTGGCGCAATTGGAGCGTCGTGCCGGCCGGCATGCCGAGGCACTTGCCTTGCTGGACGTCGCCGAACCGGGCTTCTTGGCCGGTTTGCCCGCGAAGCATCCGGCGCTTGCGCAGCCGCATCGCATCCGCGGACAGATTGCGCTTGCGCAGCAGCGCCTGGACGACGCTGCGCGCGAGTTCGACCTGGCCGCGGCACTGATCGGCGACGATGCACTGGCATTCGATCGCGCCATTGTCGCTGCCGAACAGGCAGCAGTCGCTGCCGCGCGCGGTGATCGCGTGAGGGCCCGCAAGCTGCTGACGCAATACCTGCCAGTGCTGCGCGCAGCCACGCTTCAGACCGAAGTCAATCGCGCCTTCGCTGAACGGATTGCAGCCGACATTGGCTTTGAATGACAAACCGCGACCAGCAATTGCGTACATAGATGCATCACGAAACCGGGAACCGCCATGTCGCCTGCACGTCGCTTGCTCTGCGCCTTCACCCTGACTCTGTTGCTACCGACCGTCCACGCCAACACCTACTGGGTCGGTCGTCCGGACGACCAGGACTGTACACACAGCTTTGCCGGCGCGGTCGCGGCCGCCAATGCGAACGCGGGGCTCGACTACATCATCCTCGGCTTCGATCAGGCCGGGGTTGCCGCGAGCATCACCGATGCGCTCGAGATCTGGGGCGGATTTGAAGGTTGCGGCGCCGCAGCGACGACACCGGGCCTGCGCAGCACGCTGATTGGCGATGCCATTAACAACGTCCTGTTTGTCGATGCCGGCGACAACCTGACCTTGCGCGATATCGAAATCACCAATGGCGGCAATGCCGCCCTGCTCGCCGGTGGCGGCATCTGGAAGAACGGCGCCGGCTATCTGACGCTTTACAACACCGTTGTCTATGGCAACAAAGCGCAATTTGGCGGCGGCATCGCGGTGACCGGCGCCAATGCGATGGCTTTGCTTTATGCCGGCAGCCGCGTGGAATCGAATATCGCGCAGCGCGGCGGTGGCGTGTATGTGGACGAAGCAGCGCTGCGCATCGACAACTTCGATACCGCGATCCGCCTGAATTCGACACTACTTGGCGCGCAGGGTGAACGCTTTGGCGGTGGCATCTACGCGACCGGAACGGCCAGCCGTCCCGCCGAGGTATCGGCGTTCTCGCTGACCTACGAGTTCGGTGAACCGCATCCGCCGTCTCAGGGCTTCCGTCTCAGCCTGAACGTCGCCCATGACGGCGGCGGTCTGTTTGCCACCGGCGCCACCACAGTCACTTTGGCCGAGACCACCATCAGCCAAAACTCCGCCACTCGCTACGGCGGCGGCATGCACCTCGCCGAGGGCGCGACATTGCAGATGTATCGCCGTTTCAACTATTCCGGCGCAACCACGGTCTGCGACGGCCTGTTCGGCTGCAACAAGATCCTCAACAACTACGCCGAATTCAACGGCGGCGGCCTTTCGATGTCGAATGGCGTGAGCGCCTACGTCGGCCAGGCCCTGATTGCGGGCAACATCAGCAACCTCAATGCCGGATCGGCGATTTCCGCGTCCATCCCGAACCCCATGATGGGAGCCAGCAATCGTTTGACCCTCGAAGCCACCGTCATCGCCGGCAACGAATGTCGCGAAAACGCCGGCATCTGCAACACCATCGGCATGTTCGGCGCCACGAACTACCTGCGCATGCGCCACGTCACCATGGCCGACAATCTCTCGCCCAATATAGCCGTCGCAAGTCCGGAGATCAGCATCCATCCCTCCGCTTTTGGCGATGCCGACGTGCAGATCCGTTCCTCGGTGATCGAGCCGATGGCCGGCGACCACATGTTCAGCGCCAACGACCCGAGCATCTTCAGCACCGACTGCGTGATGGGTCCAGGCCCGTTCCCGAACGGCACCCGTTCATTGCAGCGGACGCCGCCCTACGCCTTCGTCGCGCGCGCCGCACTCGACTATCGCCCCGCCGACGGCGATCCGGCGATCGACGGCTGCGATGGCAGCGCCATTCCTGCCGACACCATGCTCGTCAACGCCCCGGACTTCAGCCTCTACGGCTACTTCGACGATCCGTATGTGCCGAACCGACTCGGCGCCGGTTCGACACATGACATCGGCGCCTTCGAAATGATGCCGCTGCTGCGCGACGGCTTCGAGTAGCCGGGCCTGGTGCAGCCACTCAGTACTTCACGCCAGCATCCTGTAGTCGCGCAACCAGCGTCGCGTGGCCGCTGTCGGCCGACCAACTACTCCACGTTGTCAACAACCGGCCATCGCGAAACACGTAGAAGGTCGGCATGTCCCACGATGAGATCTGCGGCCAGTCGCGCTCACGCCAGGCGATCTGGATCGGTTGCGTCGGCAGTGCGCGATTCCACTCGGCCACCCGCGCGATCGATTCACCGTCGGGCGCCAGCCAGGTCGCGTGTTCTCAGAGTGGCAAGCACTCGCCGCGCCTGCTCCGGCAAAGTGCGAACGGCATCTTCCTCAAGCACCCAAAGCATGGCGCGATAGAGCAGCAACTGGTCATAGTGATCCAGTGTCCAGCCAATTTGACCGGATCGTTATCGTCCAGCAGGTTCCGAAAAGCCGCAACGCGCTGGTTGGCGTCAGCCTGCGGCGGTGAATAGCGCACGGCAGCGAACGCGTCAAAGCGCATCTCGAAATCGCTTTCGAAGGTTCGCGGAGCTCGAATGATCGCGAGTCCCGACATACCCGCACCGTATTCCTCCAGACCAAACAGCGCGAGCACCTCCAGAATTTGTGGCTGCGTCAGCGTGTCGTACATCTCGTCAGGAGAAAATCCGCCGACACCCTTTGATCCGAATCGCAGCTGCCCCAAAAACCTGCGGCGTGCACCGACCGGCATGGCGTCCAATGGTGAGCCCTGTTTGGCCGTGGTGGCCAGATACTCCGAGAGTTCTTCGGCGGAGCGGATCACGTTTGCGTTGGCCGGGATCGCCGCCGCAGCTGCGCAGGCGCTTGGCACCCCCGCCCAAACGACGACGAGCAGTGCTGCGATGACTAATCGTTTCATGCCCGTTCCACTCCACGTCGATGGCGAAAACGCAATAGCTTAGCCGTTGCGCTCAGGCAGAATAACCATCGTTGACCAATCCGGCGCGGGCGATGAACAACCATTGCTGCCGTTGACCAGACTGCGTCGGCGACTGTGGTAAACAGCGCGCTGTGGCCATCAGGTGTCGCGTATGTACTTGAAATCATTTTTTGGCGAGGTCGGGAATCCTCACCCGTGCGGCCACTGTGCGGGCGATGCGTTGCTCGATTTCGAGGTGCGGATGGCGTTTCAGCCGATCGTCGATGTCACCACGCGAGCCGTCTATGCCTACGAGGCCCTGGTCCGTGGCGCGAGCGGGGAAGACGCCGCTTCAGTGATGGCAAAACTGCGCCCGGAGCAACTGTATCGTTTCGACCAGACCTGTCGCGTCAAGGCCATTGCGACCGCGGCGCAACTGGGCATGCGCGAGCGCCTCTCGATCAACTTCGCGCCGAATGCGGTGTACGAACCCGCCACCTGTATTCGACTGACTTTGGCCGCAGCCGACCGCTGCGGATTCGACACGAAACGACTGATTTTCGAGGTCACCGAGTCCGAGCGCATCCGTGACGTGCCGCATGTCGTGCGCATCATCAAGGACTATCAACGCCGCGGCTTCCTGACCGCGATCGACGATTTTGGCGCTGGCTACGCCGGACTCAACCTGCTGGCAGAGTTCCAGCCTGACGTCGTCAAGCTCGATATGGCATTGATCCGTGGCCTCGACCAGGACAAGGTGCGTCGCTCCATCACCAGCGGCATCGTCGCCACCTGTCGGTCGCTCGGCTGCGAGGTGCTCGGCGAGGGCATCGAAACCATGGCCGAGTATCGTGTGCTGCGGAACATGGGCATCACCCTGTTCCAGGGCTACCTGTTCGCACGGCCAGCGCTCGAAGCATTGCCGGCTATCGACCCGTCACTCTGGGAAACGCTGGACAAGCACGCTTGACCGCAGGGCACCGGCGGCCCGCTAAACTCACGGGCTATGACCCTACCCATCGTGACCGAATTGATTGAGCTGCTGAAACTCGAGCCGCTCGAAGTAAACCTGTTCCGTGGCCAGAGCCGCGATATCGGCACCAAGTATGTATTCGGCGGACAAGTGCTGGGGCAAGCCCTGTCGGCCGCGCAGCAGACGGTGCCGCGCGAGCGTCTGGTGCATTCATTGCATGGCTATTTCCTGCGTGCCGGTGACATCGCCGCGCCGATTGTTTATCAAGTCGAAGTTTCGCGCGACGGCAAGAGCTTCTCGACACGGCGTGTGTCTGCGATCCAGCACGGGCAACTGATCTTCGGACTTGCCGCCTCGTTCCAGGAACCGGAACCGGGCGTAGAGCACCAATTGTCGATGCCGGACGTGCCCAAACCTGAAGACCTCGATCCGCCCGAGGAAATTTCGGCCGAAGCGATGCTCAAGGTGTCCGCGAAACTGCAGCGCTGGCTGACGCGGCACGGACCATTCGAGTTCCGCCATGTCTATCCGCGCGACGAGATCAAGCCGCCGAAGCGACCGCCGCATCAGCATGTGTGGATGAAGCTGGTCGATCGCATCGGCGACGATCAGGACCTGCATCGCGCAATGCTGGCCTATGCCTCCGACTACCACCTGATCGGCACCACCACGTTTCCGCACGGCATCTCCTATCTGCAGCCGAACGTGATGATGGCCAGCCTCGATCACGCCATGTGGTTCCACCGTCCGTTCCGCGTCGACGAATGGTTGCTGTACTCCTGCGACAGCCCGAGTGCCCAGGGCGCGCGTGGCCTGGCCCGCGGCAGCTTCTACACGCGCGACGGCGTGCTCGTCGCGTCGACGACGCAGGAAGGCCTGATTCGCGTGATCGATCGCGAAAACGTCGATCGCGAGAAAGTCGACGGCGAGAAGCGCTGATGCGTCAGGTCTATGCCTCACCCCGCAATGAAAACGT
>JAYUXS010000371.1:0-3370 GCA_043752845.1 Lysobacterales bacterium
GCCCGAGCAACAGCGAAATCGCCCACCACACCAGACCGCTACGCCCCTTGCCCTGCGCGAGACCGGCATTGACCAATGACAACGTGCCCCATCCGACGAAGAACTGACTCGATTGACCAAACATGGCATTCCTTGCGCCGGCCGGGATGGCTGCGGATCGTGGGTGCCGATGATACGCGAGCAGCGCGCGCCAGATTGCGGCCCGTATCGAACATGATTTCCGCAGATTCGCGATGGCATGATCAGCGTATCCAAGGAGACCCACGCTTGAACCAGAAGTCATTCGCGATCACTACCGCCATGCTGGCGATCGGCCTGTGCGGCCCGCTATGCGCCGAGTCAACCACGGAACTACGTGTCGGCGCGTTCGGCGGCAACGTGGATGCAGAACGAATTCTCGCGCGGCAACCTCGAATTGGTCGAGGCCAGCGGCAGCTTCGCGAGCGCAACGCCACCGACCGGGATCTGGCATCTGCAATACGAATCCGACGGCTGGCGCGGCGAGTGGCGCGATGACCTGCAAATCACCTACGCCGACGCGACCTTCGAAGGCCACGCCTACCGCACGCTGACTACTCCCGCCGCGACCGCAATGGCGCTACCGGAAGGCGCACCCGCCGCGAAAGCGATCCACGACGCCGCGATCCACTGGCTGAAAGACCAGGCCGTGTTCGGCTACGAATGCTCGGCAGGCAACGGCAGCGGCAGCGTCGCGCTCGATCGCACGCTGCAACCGATGGTCTGGACCGACGACTTCCTCGTACAGGAGGACAACTTGCCAGAAACCTACTGCGGCGGCGCGCACGGCAACTTCGAGCAGAACGTTGTCGTCTGGGATCTCGCCAAAGGCCAGACGATCGACACCTGGTCCTGGATTCAGGACCCGTCGCTGGAAGTCACCCGAAGCGACGACGGAGAACCTCACCGCTCGTCGTTCCGTGAGCTACTGAATCAACGACACCCACGCAACGTCGCCGACTACGACTGCGCCGAATTCCTCGATCAGATGACCATCGCCCCACCCTACCCAAGCGCCGACGGCCTCGTATTCCCCACCATCTTCTTCCACGCGATGCGCGTCTGCGGCGATCCCATCACGCTGAGTTGGTCAGACGCCGAACCGCACTTGTCGAAAGCAGGAAAGGCGGCGCTGAAGCGGTGGACGAAGTAGCGACTGGCGACGTCGCGCAGGCCACTGATCGGCGCTAGCCGTCCGCTGCGGTCACCAAACGCGATGTGCCGTTGACGCGCATATCCAGCCCCTTCAGTCGCAACACGATGTCCAGCGCCTGTTGCCAGGTCACATTGTTCAGACGCAAGTTGACATTGCCCTGCACCGAATCCGACACGACCAGACTGAAACCACCTTCCTGCGCGATCACAACCAACGCCGCGCGCACCGGAATGTTGCTGAAGTGATAACTCGTGGCGGGCGCACGCGCGACCGCGACGCGCGGTGTCTTCAAACGCGCCGGAACCTTCGCCTCCACTGCGGCCGCGGCGTTGGCCGTGACGACGAAGGCCCCGAGCAAAACGGCGCTGGTCGCGGTGCGAGAGCGTGAGTTCATTTTCATCGCGCCGATGCTACGACCCGATTCATGACCGGCTGCTGATCACGATGGCGACACAAAGTGCCAAAGCGAATGCGCGCGGCGTGACGCCAGGGCGCCTAATTCTTCACGGGACCCAGAAACACGAATAGAAACGACGCGATCGGCCCGAGCTACAAATAGATCGCCCACCACACCAGACTGTGCCAACGGGACCGGTCACGGGAGCAGCCACTTCGAAGATGAAGACCGAGGCGAGCAGGCGCCAGAACTAGCGTCGATTGCTGTTCGAACGGAGGGAAGACTTCCCCGCCGCACATCCCGCGCGGCGGGCTTTGCAACAAGCTTAGCTCGCAATCAACGCATTCATTCGCTTCACGAATGCCGCCGGATCATCGAGCGCGGCGCCTTCGAGGAGCTGCGCTTGTTCCAGCAACAGGGTCGCGAGTTCGTGGGCTTTGTCTTCGTCGGACTCGTTGGCGGCGCGTTGAACCAGGGGGTGGTTCGCGTTGATTTCGAGGGCGGGGGCGGTGTCGGGCATGTCCTGGCCGGCGGCTTTGAGCATGCGTTTCAGGTGCGGGGCCATGTCGTATTCGTCGACGACGAGACAGGACGCCGATTCGGTCAGGCGCTTGCTGGCGCGGACTTCCTTGACGCGGCTGCCGAGCAAGGTCTTCAGGCGTTCGATGATCGGCTTCGCGGCTTCATCGCTCGCTTTTTGTGCGTCTTCGTCGACTTTGCCGAGTGCGCTGAAATCGATCTCGCCCTTGGCGACGTTGCGCAGCTTCTTGCCGGCGTACTCGCTGAGATAGCCCATCATCCATTCGTCGATGCGCTCGCCCATCAGCAGCACTTCGACGCCGCGCGCCTTCAGTGCTTCGATCTGCGGGCTGCCATGGGCAGCGGTGAAGCTGTCGGCGGTGATGTAGTAGACCGTTTCCTGGCCTTCGACCATGCGCGCGATGTACTCGTCCAGCGTCGTCTTGGTGGCACTGCCCTCGCCCTTCGTCGACGCGAAACGCAGCAGCTTGGCGATGCGTTCGCGATTGCTGTGGTCTTCAGCAACGCCTTCCTTCAGAACCGAACCGAAGTTGCTCCAGAACGTCGCGTACTTCTCCGGCTGATCGGTCGCGAGCGAGTCGAGCAGGTCGAGCGTGCGTTTGGTCAGGCCCGAGCGGATCTGCGAGACCAGCTTGTTCTCCTGCAGTATCTCGCGCGACACGTTCAGCGGCAGATCGTCCGAGTCGATGACGCCGCGCACGAAACGCAGGTAAGCCGGCAACAAATGCTCGCTGGCGTCCATGATGAACACGCGGCGGATATAGAGCTTCAGGCCCTTGCGTTCGTCGCGGCCGGAGAACGCCATGTCGAACGGTGCCTGCGTCGGCAGATAGAGCAGGCTGGTGTAGCTCTGGTTGCCTTCAACGCGGTTGTGCGTGTGCGCCAGCGGCTCGTCGTAGGCGTGCGCGGCGTGTTTGTAGAACGCGGTGTAGTCCGCATCCGCAAGTTCCGCTTTCGGACGCGTCCACAAGGCGGAGGCGTGATTGATCGTCTCGATTTCGGGTTCGGCCTTCTCGCCTTCCTCGCCGAATTTCTCTTTCGTCATGCGGATCGGGAAGGCGATGTGATCGGAATATTTGCCGACCAGATTGCGCAGCTTCCAGCCATCGAGGAACTCGTCTTCGTCCGGCTTCAGATGCAGGGTGATGGTGGTGCCGCGACGCGCTTCGGTCACCGTGTCGAGTTCATAGTCGCTGGTGCCGGCCGACGACCAGCGCACCGCGGCATCAGTCGGCAGATCGGCGCGACGCGTGACCAGG
>JAYUXS010000372.1:0-3357 GCA_043752845.1 Lysobacterales bacterium
CGAAATCGAGGTGGTGACCTCACTGGCACAAGGCGAGGACATGTCGACGATCGCCGGTCGACTGCACGTATCGGTCAAGACCGTCGCCTCGCACAAGTACAACGTGTTCAGGAAGCTCGAAGTCGACAACGATGTCACCCTCACCCATCTCGCGTTCCAGCATGGGCTCGTGGCTTCAGGCAAGAAAAAGCCGCGCTGACAAGGCGCGGCTTTGTTCAAACTCGCGAGCTCGCCGCGATCAGGGATGCGTTGAATCCTGCACCGGGTCGCTTTCTACGGCCGGCAAAGATTCAATCGCGGGTTGCGCCGGCTCCTTGTCAGCATCTTCGTCGGCATTGGTCGAATTACCCACATCCGGCAACAAGCCAGGTGCATGCAACGCATAGGCGATTGCTGCAGCCATCGGCCTTGCCTGCGGAATGTCGTGATACACGCGCGCTGGCTCGCGATGCGTCTGCGTCCGCACTGGTGACGGCTCGGATTCATGTGCGGTTTCATGTGCGGTTTCGTGTGCGGTTTCGTGTGCGGATTCGCTGTTGCGATCCGTGCTCGACTCGACCGCCGCAACTGGCGCCAGTTGCTCGCTTGCTGCAGGCATCTCATTCACCGGCGTTGTCGCGACGAGTTCCACAACCTGCGCCGGTTCCATTGCTTCCGCTGCGGCTTTGTCACTGCTTTCGGCAACAGCGCCGACTTTGGCCGGGGCCGCCGCGATCACGGCCGTTGCTGGCGTCAAGTCGTCATCAGACAAGTCGTCTTCTTCATCCATGGCATTCGCGTCGCTGGCAAGCACGGCACTGATCTCGCCATCGACACCCACTTCACGCTCACCGCGACGACGACGACGGCCACCACGACGACCACGACGGCGCTTGGCGTCGCCATTGACATCCACCTCGTTGCCCAGCGTCGTTGCAGCATCACTGGCAATCAGCGCGGCAATGATCGGTGCAGCACTCGCTGGCGCTTCGGCCGATGACAGCGCGACTTGCGGTGCAGTCGACTTCACCGCAGCCTGTTCGCCAGCCGGCTTCACGGCCTGCTGCTGGCGCTCGCCGCGCGGTTGATCCTGTTTGCTTTGCGGCTGCTTCGGCTGCTGCCCAGCCGGTCCCGCCTGTGGCGGACGCTGTTGCTGCTCATTGCGCGGGCCGCGCTCCGAACGATCCTTCGGCGCAGCGCCAGCCGCGCGCTCGGGCTGCGGGCCGCGTTCTTTCTGTTGCGACTGCTGCTGCGGACGATCGCCACGATCGCCACGTTCACCGCGCTGTCCGTCATGACGACCACCGCCCTGCCCCTTGCGCTCGTCACGACGCTGCTGGTGCGCGCCTTTTCCCTGCTGTGGACGCTGTCCATCACGCGCTGGCGTGGCTGGTGCAGTCGTTGCCGCGGGCGCAGCGGTGTCACCGCTGCCGAACATGCTGTCCCAGACGCGCTTGAAGAACCCTGTGCGCACGGGCGCTGCCGCAACCACGACCGGCGCACGCGCAACCTGCACTGAAGGCACCGGTTCTTCACGCATGGGCACCGGCGCCACTGGCGTGATGCGCGTCACGGCCGGTTGTTCGACCGGCTCCACTGGCTGCGTAGACGTCGGCAGTGCAGTCGGCGTGACCGCGGTCAGGCGCTCGTAGCTCGGTGCCGTCTCAAGCGCCGCTTCGCTCGCGCGCAGACGCCGGACTTCATAGTGCGGCGTTTCGAGTTTGTCGTCCGCAACCACAATGATGCTCGCTTCCTGACGCGTTTCGATCTCGATGATCGCGCGGCGTTTCTCGTTCATCAGGAAATTCGCGATCGCCGGCGGCACTTGCAGCAGCACCTGACCGGTACTTTCCTTCATCGCCTCTTCTTCGACGATGCGCAGAATCGACAACGACAGCGATTCGATGCCGCGAATGCGGCCGTGGCCTTCGCAGCGCGGGCACACGTTCTGCGTGGCCTCACCGAGCGAGGGACGCAAGCGCTGACGGGACATTTCCAGCAAACCGAAACGCGAAATGCGACCGATCTGCACGCGCGCACGATCGAGCTTGAGCGCGTCGCGCAACTTTTCCTCGACGTCGCGCTGATGCTTGCCCGACTCCATGTCGATGAAGTCGATCACGATCAGGCCGCCCATGTCGCGGATACGCAACTGGCGCGCCACTTCGACGGCGGCTTCGAGATTGGTGTTGAACGCCGTTTCCTCGATGTCACCGCCCTTGGTGGCCTTGGCGGAGTTGATGTCGATCGAGGTCAGCGCTTCGGTCTGGTCGATGACGATGGCGCCACCGGACGGCAGACGCACGGTGCGGTCGAACGCGTTCTCGATCTGGGTTTCGATCTGGAAGCGCGAGAACAGCGGCACCACGTCCTTGTAAAGCTTGAGCTTGCGCAGTGTCTGCGGCATCACCTGCTGCATGAACTGGCGCGCGTCTTCGTAAAGTTCTTCCTGATCGACGAGGATTTCGCCGATGTCGTTGCGCAGGTAATCGCGCAGGGCGCGGATGATCAGCTTCGATTCCTGATAGACGAGGAACGGCGCCGGACGACCCTGGGTGGCGTCGGTGATCGCCTTCCACACCTGCATCAGATAATCGAGGTCCCATTGCAACTCTTCGGCATCGCGGCCGAGCCCGGCGGTGCGGATGATCAGGCCCATTTCGTCGGGCAGATTCAGTTGGTCCAGCGTTTCCTTGAGATTCGCGCGGTCATCACCTTCGATGCGACGCGACACGCCGCCGGCGCGCGGATTGTTTGGCATCAGTACCAGGTAACGACCGGCCAGACTGATGAACGTGGTCAGTGCCGCGCCCTTGTTGCCGCGCTCTTCCTTGTCCACCTGGACGATGACTTCGCGGCCTTCCTTGAGCAGTTCGCGGATGCCGGCCTTGTTGTGGTCGACCCCGGGCGTGAAGTACTCGCGCCCGATTTCCTTCATCGGCAAAAATCCGTGGCGCTCGCCACCGTATTCGACAAAACAGGCTTCGAGGCTGGGTTCGACCCGCGTGATGCGGCCTTTGTAGATATTCGACTTCTTTTGCTCGCGCGACGGGATTTCGACATCGAGGTCAAACAGGTTTTGGCCATCAACGATAGCCACGCGCAACTCTTCCCGCTGAGTCGCGTTGATCAACATACGCTTCATTGTGAATGCTTCCAGCGTTCCTCACGCGACGCCCGCTTCAGCACTGAATTCCCCGGTTGCAGCGCGCAGGGCTTTCGCCTCGCCACGCAGCTCGCAATCTCGGAATTCGGCGGCGGTACGCCCGGTCGGACGCAAATGACGACGGTGTTGGTTCGGTCGGCTCCGGCCCGAATCCTGGCCGGTCGGTGGTCGTCACACCGAGGCGGTTGTGCCTTCGCACTATCCGCAAGAGC
>JAYUXS010000373.1:0-7771 GCA_043752845.1 Lysobacterales bacterium
CCCGAGTGCGATGAAGACGAGGCCAGCTACTGCGTTCACTACGGCGACACGCCAGTGCAACCCGCGCAGCAGATCGACGCCGATCAGTCCCTTGAAGAACAGCGTGAGCAGTGGCCACCACATCATGACTGACAGCAGCAGGATCCAGCGCATCATGTGCAGACGGCGTGCGCGCAAGACATCGAACGTGTTCTGCACCGACATCAGGGGCGCGCTGCTGTCGAGTCTGTTGATCGCACGCCACTCGTGCAGATCGGTGATGCTCTCCGCGAGCAGCCAGCGCGTGTGCTTGCGAAAGGCCTAGGTCGAGCGTGCCGCAAGCGTCGCGCGTACCGCATCGACGTCCAGTGTGAGTTTCGCGTCGACGCGCGTGCTTTGCTGCTGCCAGCGGCTGCGCATCTGGTCCAGGTCGATGCCGGTCATGAGAGTTTCTCCGCTGCCGCGTGCTCGCGCTGCAGCTGTTGCTTGATGCGACCAATCCGGGTCGCGACATTGGTGGCACTCAGTCCGATCATCTCGGCGATTTCGTCCTGTCCATGACCTTCGAGGTAGGGCAGGATCAACGCGCGATTGATCGGTTCAAGCGTCGCGATCATCTGGTGCAGCGCATGCAGGTCGTCGTCGCCGCTGGCGAGTTCGCGGTCGGCAGCGGCGAGGTCCATGCCGAACGCCGACTGCAATAGGCATTCGCGACCTTGTACAGAATGGCCTTGTGGCTTTGCAGTTCGGCCAGGAAGGCCTCATGGAGGTCGGGTCGGGTCAGAAATCGGGTCAAAGGTTGCGCCTGCACGTATTGTTGCCCTCGGACGAAGTTCGGGAACAGGCCGGCAGCGATGAAAAGCGCCGATGTATCAAGTTGTTCGTCTGCTGCCGCGGGAATATCACAACGGTCGGTGGGATAGGCAGCAGATGTTGCGGGCAGACAGGCGCGATGCTGCCATGATCGGGCGCAGCGGGAGGAAATGGGATGCCTTCGTTAATCAGGCTGCATGCAGTTGCGTTGCCCTCGGAAGTTGCTCCGAGCGCAAGCGAGCGTTTCACGCGCGCGCTTGTAGCACTGACAAGAACGGTTTGGCACCCCGACTGCAGCTTCGACTTGGCACTCGGTGCGATCGCGCAGACCGCGGCTGCTGCCCTGCAAGTCGAGCGCGTCTGCATCTGGCAGCACGATCTGGATGCGGGACTGCTGCGGCGAAATCGCGCCTATCGCCGTCCGGATGACGTTCACGAAACGACCGGCATGGTTGAAGTGCTTGCGCTCTGCGACGAAACTTCCCTGGCTGCGTTGAAAGAAGTGCGCACCTTCGAAGTGATCGACGTCGACATTGACAGTGAAACCGCAGTCGGCGAGGAAGAATCGCCAGATGCACTGCGCGACTATCTGCAACGCCATCGCATCCAGGCACTGCTTGCCGCCCCGGCCTATGTCGACGGCGAATTGCTCGGCGTCATCTTTCACGAGAGCATCAACCGGATACGCAAGTGGACGCGCGACGAAGTCACGTTCGCGGCCAGCATCGGCGATTACGTCGGAATGGCCTTTGAGATCGCGCGCCGGCGCAGCGCCGAAGCCGAGGTCGAACATCTGCGCCTGCATGACGGCGGCACCGGGCTCGGCAATCGCGACTACATGGTCGAAGTGATTCGCCAGCGCCTGGCCAATCCGCGCACACCACGCGAGACGATGGCCGTCGTGCATGTCTTCGTCGATGCCTCCGGTGGCGTCGCTTGGTCGGCCGGGGCGCCGACCGTGGAGGAAGTCATGGCGCAGATCGCGCAGTGCTTGCGGCGGCTGAGCAGCGGCGCGATCGACCTGGCGCGCGTGCGTGAGAATGGATTCGCGTTCCTGTTGGCCGGCGACGTTTTGCAGCGCACCGTGATCCGGCTCGCCGAGCGGGCCCTCGCGGCGGTGCGTGACCTGGACTACCAGCACCACGAGGTCGTCCCCAATGCGGTCGTCGGCATTGCCCATTCGCAGCTCGACGCCGACAACGACGCGCGCGTGTTGCTGCGCCGCGCCGAAGAAGCGGCCGAGCAGGCGCGCATGGGTGACAAGTTCGGCTATGTCCTGTTTGATCCCGAGCGGCATGACGTGCTGGTCGAGGCGCTGCGCTTCGAGCGCGACCTGCACGATGCCTTTCTCCGCGGCGATTTCGAGGTGCACTACGAGCTCGAATACGACGCTCAGCAGCGTCAATGGGTTGCGGCGGAGTCGCTGCTGCGCTGGCGTGATGGCGAGCGACTGGTCACGGCGGCGGATTTCATCGGCGTCATCGAGTCATCGGGCCTGATGCTGCCGGTTGGCCGCTGGGTGTTGCGCCAGGCCTGTCAGGACGCCGTGCAATGGCCGCAGACGTCGGACGGCCACCTGCCGACGGTGCGCGTTAATGTCTCGGCGCGGCAGTTCGAGGAAGAACGGTTGGTCGAGGATGTCACTGCGGCGCTGGAAGCATCCGGTCTGGCGCCGTCGCGCCTGTGCCTGGAACTGACCGAGACCACGCTGATGCGCGACATCGACCACGCGCTGTTGGTGCTGCAACGACTGAAGCACATCGGCGTACAGCTCGCGATCGACGACTTCGGCACCGGTTATGCCTCGCTGGTCTATCTGAAGCGACTCCCGGTGGACATGCTGAAGATCGACCGCAGTTTTGTCGAAGGCATGCCGGGGGCGATTGCCGACACCGCGATCGTGAAAGCGGTGGTCGGTCTGGCCGAGGTGCTCGGCATCGGCGTCATCGCTGAAGGCGTCGAAAGTCTGGCCCAGCAACAGGCACTGCAGGCGATCGGCGTGCGCCGCATGCAGGGCTGGCTGTATGGCAAGACGATGGATCAAGCGAGCGTGTGCCGCTTGCTCGGGTCGTCGGCGAGCGTCGGCCATTCAACATCGCACCGATGAAGCTATACCGCACGCACAGCTGATAATTGCCGAACATCAGCGCGAGGCCGGCGACGAGCGCGAGCCTTCACGCCATAGGTCGATACCGACCATGGCGAGACAGGTTGCTGTCGCGGCAATCGCGATCGCCACATTCGCCGGCCAGATATGTGCGATGCGATCGAGCAGATCACGTTGCCGCTGCAGCAACCACTCGTGGCCACTTCGGCAATGACGCGAGCGCGAATGCGAGCGGCGCCGCCAGTAACAGCACCGCACCGGGACGCGTCAGCACGTACAGAAACCACCGATGCGTCAGCGGAAAATCATCCGGCGTGAACTTCGGGCCGGGTGGTGACTCTTTCGGCAGTTCACCGCCGAACTTGATCAGCGCGATCCACACGATCACCACAATGATGCCGGCGAATACCAGTGGCCATGCGGTCAGTAGCGGCAAGACGATGCGCTTGCAGCGATCCTTCGCGGGCGAGCAAGACAAAGCCGCGCAACGCATCCAACCCATGCAGTCGCTCACCGATCGCCACTTTCGCAGTGGCAGAAATAGTCGTCGTCACGTTCCGGGTCCAATCCAGCAGGGCCCATTGCCCTTCGGAACCGTTGTTCGCTCAATGCAGCGCAAACAATCACACGGGCCCGACTGCGATCACTCCGGTGCGATTTCCATGTCGGTTTTTCTGCCATCGGTATCACGCTGCCACCGGTCGCGACGATCTGTGCGGCATTCGCGGACTCAAACTGCGCCGTCGGTCTAACCGGGGCGAACCACGCGCAGCATGAGATAGCCGCGAATCTGCCGTTCCTCGTCGCGCGACAGTTTGTGGATGAGCGCCAACGATGGAATCAGAAATCGCAGCGCCCTGGTCTTCAGGTCAACCTCCGCGACGTACTGACGCATGCCGATATACAGGTGCTGCTCGTCGGCGGACAGCGTCGACGAGTTCGGATACAGCGTTGGCCATGGCGCGTCTGCAATCAACTTGCGCAACCTGCCGCGCGCATCGATCGACACCAGCGCATCGGATAGCGTGATCAGCATCGTGCCGTCGGATTTCACCGCGACGGCCTCGGGCGCATCCGGCAATCGGATCGTGGTCTGTGCATGCCAGCGGCCGTTTGCAGGTTCTGGCGCAATCCGGATCACGGACCCTCTGGCAGCACCGAGGTGACTCGATCCCTCGATGGCATGCAGGCCATTGGGCAGCTGGAAGAAGCCGACAAGGTGATGATCGGAGATCCGGTAGTTGCGTGCGCCGTCGTGGCTGAACCAGTACAGCGCGGCGCCGAATTCGCCGCGATTGAAGCCGATCATCCAGCCGTCATCGACCCCGACAAACGCGTCTGTCCGTCCAAACCTCTTGATCTGCGACATGAATGCGGGTTCGCCGGCCCGCCTTGATCCTCTCGGCGGTTTTGTTTCCGCCACCGATCGTCCAGCTTCGTTGAACGTTCGCCATTCCTGGTCCGACCAGTTTGCGGCGGACGTCCACACCTCGCGGTCTGCGCTCCGTGAAGTCGGTGGCACCGCCACTTCACGCCATTGTGCGAGATCGCGCGGATATTCCGCTGCAGTCGCGCATGGCCAAGGCATGAGCAAGATCAAAAATAGGGACAGTGTCAGATTGCCGATCAGGGATTGCATCGGTCCGGTCATGGCTCACTCTGCGTTGGGCGCTGCCAATTTCAACCGCACCGGCAACGGCACATTGCAGAGTTCGATGTGCCCTGATGGCACTTGGGTCCAGGGGTCGCGGCGGTTGCGTTTGGATTCGATGATCTGGGTGAACAGCGGTGTGTCGGTGCGTAGCACTTCGAGGGCGGTACGGTCTTTTTCGCGGACGTCGGCGGCGACGCGCATGGCCTTGATCGGGATGCGTTGTTCCGGGGTGGCGTAGAAGCCCATCGGCGGCGCGCCGCGCGGCAGCGTTGACAGCAGTTCGATGCCGTGGATGACACGTCCGACCAGAGTGATGTTGCGATCGAGATGGCGCGGTGCGTGGCCGCTGGTGACGTAGAGCTGGGCGCCGTTGCCGGAATCGGTTTCGTTGCCGCGGGCGACGCCGAGCGTGCCGTAGCAATGCGTCAGCCAGGTCTGCCCAGCGCGCAGGTCGCGGCCGATCCAGAAGCCGTCGGACACGCCGACGACTTGCGCGTAGCCATCGTCATCGGGCAAGCGCGTGAACGCCATCTGGTCCGACCACGGCACCGTGAATTCGCCAGCGAGCTTGGCCTTCGCGGTCTTGAACGGACGCGCCTTCTTCTCGTCTTCTTCCGGGTCGCCCCATTGCACGACGTAGTTGTCCTGCGAGCGGATGATCGCGAGGCCGTCGAAATAGCCGTCACGGATCAGGGCGCGAATATTCACGGCGTGATTCGGCGCGAATGCCGGTGCCAGTTCCATCACCACGCGACCGCTCGCCAGTTCCAGATACAACGTGTTCTCGGGATCCGGCGTGCGCCAGTCACCGTGCGCGGAAGCCGCGATCAGCTCATTCACCGTGCGATACGCCGGCGCGGCGGCGTCTTCGGCGTGCGCCGGGTTGAACGGCGATAACAGCAGCAGGGCGAGCAGGGCGGAAGCGAGCGGGGCGGAAGCAAGCGGAGCTGTAGGCATCGACGATCTCCAGAACGGGCCGGGCGCTGAGCCTAACCCGTCCCGATGCGTGCGCCAAACTCCATTGAATGCGGTGATCGACCGTGTGGTTTCAGCCGCGATTTACGCTCGTCAGCCATTGCAACAACTGCGGCATCGGCATGGCGCCCGACGTGCGCGCGAGTTCGCGGCCGCCACCGAACACGGCGAGTGTGGGAATGCTGCGGATCGCGAATTTTGCTGCGATGTCCGGATAGGCCTGGGTGTCGAGCTTGAGCAAGCGAAAACGTGGTTCGAGCCGCTTTGCGGCCTCGGCGAATGTGGGGACGAACTGCAGACACGGGCCGCACCACGGGGCCCAGAAATCAACGACGACGGGCAAGTCGTCGCGTTCGATATGGCGCATCAACACGACATCGTTCACCGCGCGCGGCGCGGCGGTGAACAGCGCCTGATGGCAGCGCCCGCACTTGGGGGCTGCCACCAGTCGCGATTCAGGAAAGCGGTTCACCGCATCGCAATGCGGACAAACGACGTGCAGATTCGACTCGGACATGGTTCACCTCGGGCAACGAGATGCGGCCGAGGCGGGCGCATTCAAGCGCGTCAGGGCACTTCCCGCGTCTGCCACAGCCGCGCCGATGTCGCTGCCGAGCGATATCGCAATCGCCGGCACGTGCTCAGACGCGCGTCACCGACCACGACTGAAGGCGGCCGTCGCGATAGGGCATGACGCCGTGGAATGCGCGCGCATCGGCATCGAATACCAGCGGCAGGAAGTGGCGGTCGCCTTCCCACAACGGCAGGTCGAGGATGCGTTCGATCGGCACCCACTCGAGATCGCCCTCGGCATTGCTCGCGGGTGCGCTGCCGGTGTAGCGGGTGATCAGGAACACGAAGCCGAACCAGTCTTCGCCGTGCTTGCCGAAGCCCGGCCAAGAGATGGTGCCGCGCAACTGCATTTCGTCGCAGGAGATTTCAGCTTCCTCGAAAATTTCGCGGCGCATGCCGGTGACGACGTCCTCGTTTGCTTCGAGCTTGCCACCGAGGCCGTTGTATTTGCCGAGATGGGCATCGTGTGTGCGCGCATTGCGATGCACCAGCAGCACATGACCGCGGTCGGGCGAGAGGACATAGCCGAGCGTGGCGAGGATCGGGGTGTAGGGCATCCGGTCATGCTCGCAGATTGCGCGCGTCAGGAAAATGCCGCGACGTTTATACTCGCACCCCGTCCAAGGAAGCAGGTGCGATGCAGCAACAGTATGCCTTTCTCGCCGGTACGGCATGGACAGCGGGTGGTGGACACGGTTGGTGGCGCGCGCTCGATGGCAGCAAGGACGGATGGCTTGATCCGGCCGAGGTGGCCGCGGCATCGATATGCGTGCGCTTCGCGACATTGCCGGAACACGCGCATCGATTGAGTGCCCAGATCGGACTTTCGGTGGCCGATGCGCAGGCCTTGCTGCAGCGCTTGACTGACCGCGGGTTGCTGGTGACACCAGACAGTCTGGTGCCCGAGTGCACCGCCGAGGCACCGATGATCGATGCGCCGATCATCGTCGTACGCAGCTACGGCCGACCGGCGAGTTTGCGGCGATTGTTGTTGTCGATGCAGGCGGACGAACAGCACTTCGGCACGCGTCGTCGCCATCTCGTCATCGATGACGGCGACGAGACCGCGACGGCGGCGAACAATGCCGCGATCGTTGCCGAGATGGCGCAAGCCGGCATGAACATCGGTTACTTCGGACCGGATCTTCGCCGTCGTGGTTTGCAGGCGCTGGCCGTAGAGGGCGAATCCGACGATGTGGTGTCGGCACTCGCCGTCGTCGGTGCGCGCGCGCCGACCGGTGCCCGCGCCTGGAACTGGGCGTTGTTGCTCGCAGCCGGGAAATCGCTGTCGTTCGTCGACGACGACTGCGAGTTTCCGCTGCGCTTTCCGGAACAGCCGCATCGCATCTGGTCACTGCAGCCTTCGCTCGCCAACGAGGGCCGTTTCTTCGATGACGTGATGCCCGAGCTGCCGGTCAGCGAGGAGGATCCGTATCTGTTGATGCGGCGCATCGTGGGGCAAACGGTCGGCACGCTCTGGCATCGCGATGGTGTCGCCATCAATCACTTTCCCGGCCGACTGACCTCCGATTTCCACACCTGGAAGTCGAACCGGCGCGTGTTGGCGGCATCGACCGGCATCTATGGCGGTCATGTCTTCAACAGCTCGGTCTACTTCAATATTGCTGACGCCGCGACTCTTCGGGATCTGCTGCGCCCGCCATTCCGGT
>JAYUXS010000374.1:0-7764 GCA_043752845.1 Lysobacterales bacterium
CGGCAGGGCGATCGACTCCGGTCGTTCGTCCCAGTCGAAGCGACCCTCGATGAGATGACGGCCTTCGGGCAACCACACCGACGGCACACCGTCCTGCCCGACGACTGCGATCGCGCCCCCATCAACGCTGACATCGAGCGGCCAATGATCGTCGTCGCCGGGCAAGGCGATCGCCGAGCGCGCGTAAACGGCGACCGGCAGCGAAAACGTCGCCCCATCGGCCGTCACGTCGATGCGCAGTTCGCCAGGCCAGATGCAGGTACGCGCGCTGTCTCCATCGACACCGGCAAGGCGCGGACAGCGCAGCGACTCGCTGCCATTCAACGCCCAAGGCACCCAGTCGCGCAGGACTTCCGGCACCGCCGGCGTGGTCGCCGCGAACGCGCCGCCCAGCAACATCGACCAGACCAGCGCACATCGGCTTATCAGATTACGCATCGTCGATCTCCATAATGTCAGTGCGGGTACAACGCTAGCGCAACGGATTCGGGGTTGGCGTCGCACCTCAGTGCAGCATCACCATCACCGACTCGGTGGCCCCCGCGACCACGAACCCCGTCAGCAGAAAAATATAGGCCCAGCGCAGATACGGATACTTGTAATGCGCGAGGTAGTAGCCAAGGCTGTACAAATCGTTCGCCATCAACTTGTACGCAGAACCGTCGGCTTTCATCCGCTGCGATACCTCGTCGAGGAAGCGTTCGCGCGGAATCTGCGCGAAATGGCCGAAGAACAGGATGTTGAAGTCGGCCGGCAACTGCTCGCCGCGCGCCTTCATCGCCTTGAACTTGGGTAGAACAGCGAGGATTGCGAGGATCAGCGCCAGCATCGTGAACACCGCCAGCACCAACGCGCTCGGGCCGTGCAGGGCGTCGCGCGAGCGGCCGAGCACCATGGTCAGCACGATCGAGGACACGGTGATGATGATGTTCGCCTTGGTGTCGGCCATCATGCTCATCTGCACATGGTGCTGCTGCGCCGTACGCAGCACGTTGTCGCCGGTATTGCGTTCGGGAATGTCGGAAAACTGCGCGGATGTAGGATCCATTTTTTCTCTGCACCGGTTTCACTCCCGGTTTTGTAGCATAGGCGTCCCATTCTCGCGCTATCCCGGAATTCGCATGCTGCGTCTGCTTTCGACCGCCCTGCTGTGCCTGCTCGCCGGCTGCCATCACGCCTATTTCGGCGCGATCAATGTCGGTGCAGACGCCCCGCTGGTCGAATCGCGCTCGGTCGAATTCGATGCCGAACACGATCTGGCCATCGACATCTATCGTGCAACGGATGCCCCGGCGAATGCACCGCTGATCCTGTTCTTCTACGGCGGCACCTGGCGCTACGGCCAGAAAGAGTGGTACCGCTTCGTTGGCGAATCGCTGGCGGACGCCGGCTTCGTGGTGATGATTCCCGACTACCGCACTGCTCCCGACATCGCGTTCCCGGCGTTCGTCGAAGACGCTGCGCGCGCTGCCGCTTTCGCGCAACGCAACGCCACGCGCTACGGCGCCGATGCCCACAAGATGTTCCTGATGGGTCACTCGGCCGGTGGTCACATTGCTGGTTTGCTCGCCACCGACCAGCATTGGCTGGCCGACGTGGGCATGAAACCGCGCGATTTTCTCGGCTTCATCGGCGTCGCCGCTCCCTACGACTTCCTGCCGATCTGGAATCCGCGCATGTTGCAGGTGTTCCCCGACAAGTCGCATCACGCCGACACCCAGCCGATCAATTTCGTCGACGGCGACGAACCGCCGATGCTGCTGCTGCGCGGCACCATCGACCCGGTTATTTTCGCCCGCCACAACCACAACATGGCGGCGAAACTCGCGATGTTCGATATACCGGCGGAAATGCGCACCTATGCGCGCGTCGGTCACGCCGAGATTCTGACGGCCATCGCCCGTGATCGCACCGACGATGCACCGACACGTGCGGATGTGGTGGCGTTTGTGCGGCGGTTGAGCCAATAGGTAACGTCACCAATCCGTCGGCTTGTAGTCCTTCAGAAACTGCCCCCAGACGTGTTCGCCGGTCTTGATGCCGTGGATGATCGGATCGACGATGCGCGCGGCGCCGTCAACGATATCGAGCGGCGGATGGAAGCGTTCCTCGATCACCTTGCGCGCCGCAATCTCGGCCGGATCTTCGTCCGTCACCCAGCCGGTGTCGACACTGTTCATGTGGATGCCGTCGTTGAAATAGTCGGTCGCCGAAGTGCGCGTCATCATGTTCAGCGCCGCTTTGGCCATATTGGTATGCGGATGGCGTGTGGTCTTGAAATTTCGATAGAACTGCCCTTCGACCGCCGAGACATTGACGATGTGCTTGTCGCGCTCGGGCGTGCGCAGCATCAGCGGCTTCAGGCGCGCATTGATGATGAAGGGCGCGATGGCATTGACCAGCTGCACTTCCAGCAATTCGACAGAGGGCACTTCGGCCATTTGCAGCCGCCATGAATTGCGGCCACGCAGATCGATCTGCTGCAGGTCCTGATCGAGCTTGCCTTCCGGAAACAGATGCGACTGCGCGAGGAATTCCTCCGGCAGCAGCTTCACCTGCGACATCGTCGCCGACGACAGCGCCACCGCTTCACGACCGGCAGCAAGCGTTTGCCCGGCGGAGAGGAATTCGCCGTGATGCGCCTCGTCCTCGACGCCCAGCAGGCGCCGCACATGTTCCGGCATCTGCCCGGCCGCACGGGTTTCCGCAGCCATCATGTGTGCATAGAACGCGGGCGGGCGCCGCACCGTCTGGCAGGCATTGTTGATGATGAAGTCGAGACGTTCCTGGGTCGCCAACATCTGCGTGCAGAACGCCTCCACGCTCGGTGTATGGCGCAGGTCAAGGCCATGAATTTCGAGGCGGTGCGCCCACTCGGCGAAATCCGGTTCTTCGGCGTAGCGCGTCGCCGAATCGCGCGGGAAGCGCGTGGTGACGATCAGATGCACCCCCGCGCGCAGCAGCTTGAGACCCGCCTGGTAGCCGATCTTGACGCGGCCGCCGGTCAGCAGGGCGACGCGGCCGCGCAGATCCGCCGATTCGGTTCGCTTGCCGAAATTGAACTCGGCGCAGGCCGGACACAACTGGTCGTAAAAGTGATGGATCAGCGTGTACTTCTGCTTGCACACATAGCAATGCTGCGGCGTGATCGATTCGCGCTGCTCGATCTCGCCGAGCACGTCGTTCTGCGTTGAAAAGTCCTCGGGCGGAAAGTAGTTCGGCGTCGTGAACACCGGCTTGCGGCGCAGCTCGCGAATGCCGGTCGCATGCAGCACTTCGTCGTCGCGCTGAATCTCGACGCGGCCGCGCTGCTTCAGCGCCGCCTTGCGTTGCTGCCGCCGCGCCTTGGCATCGGGCATGTAGATCTGTCCGATGTACTGGTGCAGGCGCATGCGCTCTTCGACCGGCAAGCGCTCCAGCAACTGGTTGTTGGCGGCGATGCGTTCCAGCACCGCGGTTGCGGCACGGACTTCGGCGGCAAATTGTTCGTCTGCAATTTCTGTCTCGGCATTCACAGGCGTTCTCACGTATTCAATGGTTCCCGTAGGAGCGCCGCGTGCGGCGCGATGCTCTGGTGATGCCATGCACCGAAAGGATCGCGCCGCACGCGGCGTTCCTACACGATTCGTCCCGCCAATCGTTCCAGCAATTTCTGCACGAACTCGACGCGGGCCGCAGCCTCCGGCAATTCCTGGCGGAAGCGCAGCTTGTCCTGGCCGTCGAGGGCATAGACCTTGGGTTGCGTCTGCAGCAGGCGGATGATGGTCATCGAGTCGACGTTCGGCTTGGCGCGGAACTGGATGCGACCGCCGGCACGATCGACATCGAGCTTGCGGATGCCGAGACGGTCGGCCATCAGCTTCAGACGCGCAACCGCGAACAGCTGCTGCGCGACGGGCGGCAGCAACCCGAAGCGGTCGATCATCTCGACCTGCAATTCGCGCAACGATTCCTCGTCGACCGCCATGCTGATGCGCTTGTACAGCGTCAGGCGCTCATGCACGTCGGGCAGATAGTCTTCCGGGATCAGGGCCGGGATGCGCAACTCGACTTCGGTGCGATCGGCGTGTGTGTGCTCGAGGTCGGGGATCTTGCCGGCCTTCAGCGCCGCCACCGCGCGCTCCAGCATTTCGGTGTACAGCGTGAAGCCGACTTCGCTGATCTGGCCGCTCTGTTCCTCGCCGAGCAGTTCGCCGGCACCGCGGATCTCGAGGTCGTGCGTCGCCAGCGTGAAGCCGGCACCGAGCTCGTCGAGGGAGGTGATCGCTTCGAGGCGCTTCTCGGCATCGGCCGTCATCGCCTTGCGATCTGGCGTCAGCAGATAGGCGTAGGCACGATGATGCGAGCGCCCGACACGGCCGCGCAGCTGATGCAACTGGCTCAAACCGAACTTGTCGGCGCGGTTGATGATGATGGTGTTTGCGCTCGGCACGTCGATGCCGGACTCGATGATCGTCGTGCACAGCAACACGTTGAAGCGCTGCCGATAGAAGTCGAGCATCACCTGTTCGAGTTCGCGCTCGGGCATCTGTCCGTGCGCGATGCGGATGCGCGCGTCCGGCACCAGTTCGGCCAGCGTGCGTTCCATTTTCTGGATGCTCTCGACCTCGTTGTGCAGGAAGTAGATCTGACCGCCGCGCGCGAGTTCGCGTTGGAACGCCTCGCGCAGCATGGCGTTGTCCCAGGTGCTGACGAAAGTCTGTACGGCGACGCGATGCGCCGGCGGCGTGCCGATGATGGAGAGGTCGCGCAAGCCGGCCATGGCCATGTTCAGGGTGCGCGGGATCGGCGTTGCGGTAAGCGTCAGCAGATCCACTTCCGCACGCAGCTTGCGGAACATTTCCTTGTGGCGCACGCCGAAGCGCTGCTCTTCGTCGACGATGACAAGACCGAGGTCCTTGAACATGACGTCGGCGGAAATCAGCTTGTGCGTGCCGATCACGATATCGATCGAACCGTCGGCCACGAGCTTCAAGGCTGCTGTCGTTTCCTTCGCGCTCTTGAAACGCGACAACACGTCAACGCGGATCGGCCAGTCGGCGAAACGGTCGCGAAAATTCGTGTAGTGCTGTTGCGCCAACAGCGTGGTCGGCACCAGCACGGCGACCTGCTTACCCGCCTGCGCGGCGACGAAAGCGGCGCGCAATGCGACTTCGGTCTTGCCGAATCCGACGTCGCCGCAGACCACTCGGTCCATCGCCGAAGGCTTGCCGAGATCGTCGATCACTGCTTCGATCGCGGTCGCCTGGTCCGGCGTCTCCTCGAACGGGAAACTCGCGGCGAACTGTTCGTAGGCGGGTTTGTCGAGACGGATCTCGATGCCGGGTTTGGCCGCACGGCGCGCGTAGATCTCCAGCAACTCGGCCGCGGCATCGCGCACTTTTTCAGCGGCGCGGCGCTTGGCCTTGGCCCAGGCTTCGCCACCGAGCGAATGCAAGGGCGCATGCTCCGGTGCCGAGCCGGTATAGCGACCGACCAGATGCAGGTTTGCGACCGGCACGTAGAGTTTGTCGCCCTTGGCATATTCGATCGCGAGGAACTCGCCGGTCTGTCCACCCACTTCCAGCGTCATCAAGCCCAGATAGCGGCCGACGCCGTGATCTTCATGCACCACCGGCGCACCGATGGCGAGTTCGCCGAGGTCGCGGATGATGCTTTCCGGATCGCGTCCGGCACGTTTGCGGCGTCGCGCCTGCTGCACACGTTCGCCATACAACTGACGCTCGGTGAGCACGACAAGTTTTGGATCATCGAGGGCGAGGCCGTCTTCGAGCGGCGCAACCGTAATCGCGTAACGCGCATCGGAGGCAAGAAAACTCGCCCAAGATCCGAGCATCAGCGGCCGCAACTCGAAACTCGTCAACAGATCGGCAATCGCTTCGCGTCGTCCCGGTGAATCAGTGGCGATCAATACCCGACCCGGATAGCTCTTCAGGAACTGGCGCAAACTCGCGGCGGGATCGTCGTGTTTGCGATCGATCGGCAGGCTCGGCGGCGGCTGGGTGCCAAGCGCCGTCATCTTTCTGGCCGGATCCGGTGCATGCAGTTCAATGCGCAGATGCTGGTTCAAAAGTTCGCGCAGTTTTTCCGGCGGCAGGAACAATTCGCCGGGTGCCAGCACCGGGCGTTCGATGTCGTGACGACGCGATTCATGGCGTTCGCCGGTCTGCTTCCAGAAATGTTCGGCCGCTTCCATCACGCCGATGCCGAGCGCGAACAAGGGCGCGTTGCCGACATAGTCGAACAAGGTGTCGAGCGATTCGTAGAACAGCGGCAGATAGGATTCGATGCCCGCCGGTGCCGCGCCTTCGCGCAAATCCAGATACAGCGGCGAACGCCGCGGATCGATATCGAAGCGTTCGCGCAACTGGCTCTTGAAGGCCTTGGTCGCGGCTTCAGTCAACGGAAATTCGCGCGCCGGCAACATCGAGACGCGCTCGACCTTTTCGAGCGAACGCTGCGTCTCCGCATCGAAGGTGCGAATCGAGTCAATCTCGTCGTCGAGCAGTTCGATGCGATACGGCGCATCCGATCCGGAGGGATACAGATCAAGCAAGGCACCTCGGGTGGCGTAGTCGCCGGGTTCCAGCACCTGCGGCACGTGCCGGTATCCAGCGGCATCCAGTCGGCGCTTTTCGGCTTCGAGATCGAACTTCTGTCCGAGCCGCAGCACCAGGCTCTGGCCCATCAGCCAACGCTTCGGCAGCAGCCGCTGCATCAGGCTCGACACCGGCACCACCAGCACGCCGCGCTCGATCTGCGGCAAGCGATACAGGGTGCCGATGCGCGAGGCGACGATTTCCGAATGCGGCGAGAACACGTCGTAAGGCAGCGTTTCCCAGTCCGGCAGATGCAGAATCGTCAGGCTGTTATCGGCAAATACCCGCAGTTCGCCTTCCAGCGTGTGCGCGGCGTGCGTGTCCGCAGTGACGGCGATCAACAGGCCGGAATGCTTGCGTGCCGCCTGCACCAGCGCCAACGCCAACGCCGAACCTTCCGGCGCACGCCAATGCGCACGCAACTGCGTGCCTGAGGGCAAAATCGGATCGAAGATCGAAGCCAAGTTCGTAGTCGCAAATTTCGGGGGCGCGAAGGATAGCGGTTGTGCTGCGCGCATTGGGTAAACTCAAGCGCATGGACACCAGGCTCCGCCGTCTCGCATTACTCGGCCTGCTCGTCATCACCTGCGGCGTGGCACTCTCCTGGACGACCACGGGCGGCTCCCTGCTCGCCGCTGCGGGCCTGGCCTCGTACAATCGCGCGCGTGCGGCCGAGGAGCGCGTGCGCACCGATTTGACCCGACGCCTGCAAGCGATCGATTCGGATTGGGGCAAGCCGGTGTTCGTGCGCATCTTCAAGCGCGAGAAGCAACTCGAGGTCTGGGCGCAAACCGGCAACGGCAAGTTCGCGCTGCTGGATGTCTGGCCAATTTGCACATTTTCCGGCGCACTCGGCCCTGAATTGCAGCAGGGTGATGGGCAGGCGCCCGAAGGCATTTATCAGGTACGCAAGGATCAGCTGAACCCTTACAGCCAATTTCACCTGTCCTTCAATCTCGGCTATCCGAATGCGTTCGATCAAGTGCACCGGCGTACCGGATCGGCGTTGATGGTGCACGGCAGTTGCGTTTCCATCGGCTGCTACGCGATAGGCGATGCCGCCATCGAAGAGATCTACAGCCTGACGATTCTGCATCTGCCGGACTGGGAAACGCTGCCTTACGACGTGTTCTCGCCGCATTCGGAAATCGTCGCCTCGCGCATC
>JAYUXS010000375.1:0-3339 GCA_043752845.1 Lysobacterales bacterium
CGCCAGGCGCAGTTCGGCGCAGCCGGTGCGCTCGATCCCGACAATGTTTGGCGCGGCCGCCTGTTGGCTCTGGATGTGTTGACGCCCGAGGTCACGGCCTCGCTGCGCGAACCGGCGGAATTGACGCTGGGCGAAGGGCGCATCGCGATGGCGCGCACCTGTCTGCATGATGCGAACGACGGTCGCGCCTGCTTCAGCGTCGAACACGCGGACGCTGCGGGCCGTGGCACGATCGAGATCGTCGCCCTAGATCTGCGGCCGCTGCTCGCGATTGTGCTGCCGCAGGAACGCTTCGCCGCCCGCGCCCGCGTATCCGGCGCCGCCGATGCCGAATGGCGCGGTGCGCGCGTGGTTGCGGCGAACGCCCGCTTCGAGAGTGCCGATGGTGATTTTCTCGTCGCCGAACGCCCCGATCTCGATCTCGGCTTTCGTGATCTGTTGATCGACGCGCATATCGATGGCGGGCAAGGCGCGTGGTCGGCGAGTGCCGCACTGAAGCCCGAAGGTCGTGCTGAAAGCAGTGGGCAACTCGCGTTTGTGGATGGTGAATGGCAGTACGACGGCCAGTTGCGCCTGAACCTGCATCGCTTCGATCTCGTCGAAGCATTCACTTCGCAACTTGCCGCGCCGCGTGGCGACATGAGTGGCGAGTTGCAGTTTCGCGGCCGTGGCAGCGAAACGCCGCGCTGGAGCGGCGCGTTTGCGGTGACCGGTTTTGCGGCTGAGCTACCTGAACTTGGCCTCGAGCTCAGTCATGGCGCGCTGGCCATCGCGGCGGTGCCGACTGGCATCATTGTGCGCGGTGCGATCACCTCCGGTGGCGGACAGGTCATTCTCGATGGTGGCCGCGGCATCGAAGCCGACGCGCCCTGGCACTTTTCGCTGACCGGTGAAGACGCGGTGTTGTCGGATACGCCGGCGCTGCGTCTGGTGCTCAGCCCGGCGCTCACCCTCAAGCAGCAAGATGGTGTCTGGCGGCTGGCCGGTCGGGTCGGCATTCCCGAAGCGCGCATTGATGCTGCCGCGCTTGCCCCGCCGGATGCGAGCAGCAGCGATGTGGTGATTGTCGACGATTTGGATGCCGGCGATATCGACGCGCCCATGCGTTGGCAGGCCGATGTCACGCTCGCCTTCGGCGACAAGGCGCGCTTGATCGGTTACGGCTTCGATGGCCGCGTGCGTGGCGACTTGCGCCTGCGTCAGCGTCGCGGTGACAACGCCACCGGACAAGGCCAACTGCAAGTGAGCGGCAAGTACGCAGCATACGGGCAGCGCCTGACCATCCGCCGTGGCCGCTTGCTGTTCGCGAACAGCCCGCTCGATGAACCGACGCTCGACATCGAAGCCGAACGCAAGGCCGGCAGCGCGGTCGCCGGCGTGCGCGTCACCGGCAGCGCGAAGCGACCGCAGACCGAAATCTATTCGCGCCCGGCATTGCCGCAATCCGAAGCACTGGCCTTGCTCGTTACCGGCCGCAACATCCGCAACGTCAGTGGCGCCGACCGCCAGCGCTTGTCGAGCGCGGCCCTCGCGCTTGGCACCATCGGCGGTGATCTGCTCGCAGACAACCTTGGTGCCGAGATCGGCATCACCGGCGACGCCGCACGCGGCACCGAAGCCTTCACCATCGGCAAGTACCTCACGCCGAAATTGTTCGTCGGCTACGGCCTCGGTCTGGTGCGTCGCGGCCAGGTGCTGATCGTCCGCTACCTCATCCGCGACGGCATTGAACTCGAAGCCACCAGCGGCGAAGAATCGCGCGCCAGCTTGAATTACGTGATCGAGCGTTGACGCGAAGCCGGTTTGCGCTCGTATTGGGGCAGCGTGTCCTCGACTGCGAGCGCACTTTTCGCCTTGCCCGATTTCGCCAACGAGCTGGGCACCCAGGCATCGGCACGCGTCAGTTCGCCATCGAACACGCCTATTTTCTCGCCCTGTCGTACAGCGGCTTGCCCTTGTCGACGACATGAACCGTCAGCAACTTGATGGTCTTGTCACCAACAACCCTGAACCCACCGTGCGCCACGCCCCGCTCATTCAGGATCGGCGTACCCGGCTCCATTGCCGAGGCTGGCTTGCCCGGCATTTCGACCAAGCCACCCTCGAGCACGTAACCAGTTTCCACCCCGTGATGAAAGTGCGACGGCATCTCGTCACCAGGCTTCAGTTCGACCAACGACAGCACCACCTCCATCCCAGGCGCCCCCTCAAGATCAGTCCGCCGCAACTCTTTGCGCCCCGCCAGATCCTGTGCCCAGATCGGCGCGGCGCCGACAACGATCCCGACCAGCATCGCGATGCTGAAACAGCGTGCGAACGATTTCATGCCCAGTCTCCAGTGATCGACCGAAGCAAGAATCTCATGTTTGTCGGTACTCATGAACTTGATCACCGCGTCGCTCTTCGACTCCGTGGCAACACCGTCTGGCCAACAAGGGCATCAGTGCCAAAGTGGGATCGCGCCGGCAATCTGGATGGACGAGTGCGCGGCTGGGTAGCATTTCGGCACTTCTGCCCGCGGACCGGTTGTTGGCAGCTGCGCTCAACGCACGATATCCACAACCATCAACACGCCGAATAGCGCCAACAACAGCGCGAACGCGCGGCTGAGCGCATGGTGGGCGAGGCGATGGGCGAGGGCGGCGCCGTGGCGGGTGGCGGTGGTGCTGCCGATGGCGAGCAACAGGGCTGTCGGCAGGTGCACATAGCCAATCGCGCCCCAGGGCAAGACTGCGTCGGTGTGTTGCGCGGCCACGACATAGCCGATGGCGGATGCCGCGGCGACGGCGATGCCGCAAGCGGCCGAGGTGCCGACTGCGTGCACCGCGCTGTGGCCGCGATGGATCAGGATCGGCACCAGCATTGATCCGCCGCCGATACCGACCAGCGCCGACAATACGCCGACCGGCATCGCCATCACGCTGAGCAATGGTCCGGGCGGCGCCAGCTCGCCCGGGTCGATCGCCTGTTTGCGGGCACGGAACATCGCGATGGCGGTGACGAAGCAGTAGGCGGCGAACCCGATACGCAGCCAGGCATCGGCCAGCACACCCGCGATCAAGGCACCGATCAGGCCGCCCATGATGAGGCCGGGCACCAGCCAGGCGACGCTGTGCCACATGACCGAGCCGCGCCGATGATGCGCGCTTGCCGACGCGATCGCGGTCAGCACGATGCACGCGAGCGACGTCGCCAAGGCCATATGCATGACATGCGCCGTCGGCACACCGAGCAGCGGCAGGACGAAGGCGAGTGCGGCGACCATGATCATGCCGCCGCCGATACCGAACAGGCCGGCCAGAAATCCGGCAGTGACCCCGACCAACATGCAAATCAGGG
>JAYUXS010000376.1:0-3331 GCA_043752845.1 Lysobacterales bacterium
AGCGCGAAGTGATGCGCGAATTGCACCTGAGCGCGCGCCGCACCGGCTTCACCATGTGGAATGTGCCGCCGGCTTCGGTCTACGTGATCACGCGCAGCAAGACGCGCAGCATCAAAGCGGTGCGAGCGAAATGATGGATGCGCTGGCGATCAATGCATGGTCGCTACCGTATGTCGAACAACTCGCGGCGCGCGAGGTCGCGGCGATTACTCTGGTCGTTGTCCACTGCACCGAACTGCCGGATCTGGCAACGGCGCGCGAATTCGGCGAACGCATTCTGTATGCCGACACCGGCACCGGAAATTCCGGCCACTTCTACATCGACCGCGACGGGGGCGTGCACGAATTTGTGCCGGTCACGCGCGTCGCCAACCACACCCGCGGATTCAATCTGCAGTCCGTCGGCATCGAACTCGTGAACAGCGGCCGCTATCCCCACTGGCTGGACTCGCGCCATCAACAGATGACCGAACCCTACAGCGTGGACCAGATCGCATCGCTGCGCGCGTTGCTCGCCCGGCTCAAGTTCGACTTGCCAAGTCTCGTCGACGTCGCCGCGCACGAGGATCTGGACACGACCGCAGTCAACGCCAGCGACGACGCCACGAAGCAGGTGTTCCGCAAACGCGATCCCGGAGTGATGTTTCCGTGGCCGGACGTGCTGTCCGGCAGCGACTTGTCACGGCGCGGTCGCGCCACCGAATAGGCGCAGCGCGCACCGCGGCGAACATCATTCGAGCGTCGGTGCTTCGCCGCTCAGCCACAAGTTCGTACTCAAGCTTCCGGCGTTGTTGCGCAACGGATCGTTGACGTGGGTGCGGAATCGCCATGCCCACGGGTCCGCGCCCATTGGCGCGCGCCATCCCCAGGGATCGAACGACGACACCGATGCGTCGCGGTCCCACTGGGCGAAGTTGAACTCGAAGTCGCGTCGCCAACTCAGGTTCTTGTGGCGATGCACGGAGATGTGCAGATGGTCGCCCGACGACGCCCCGGTGGTGCCGACCTGCCCGATCACGTCGCCGGCCTGAACGACATCGCCATGGCGCACCCGGGTATCGAACATGTGCGCGTAGAACAACGTGAACTCCTCGGCGTATTGGCCGGCACCGACGGAATGACGCACGAACACTTCGCGCTGGTACGGATCCATCGACTTCGGCGTGAAATTTGGTATGTGGCGCGGCACCGCCATGTCGACGACACCGGTCGCGACCGCGACGGCGAGGCGCGTTCGATCGACCGCGATGTCGGCGGCGGCTTCGTCGATGCCATTGTCCGGCGTACAGGCGTCCGGCACGGCCGGATCGCCGGTGCTCTGGTGTCGTCCCTTGAAGTCGACGGCGCAGGCCAGATCGGTGGAACCCGGCTGCCCGAAGTCGGTGACGTCGATCGGAATGCCGTAGGGATCATGGTTGAACGACTGGGTGTTCACTTCCGGATGCAAACCCGAGTAGGGCCGCGCGAAGACGGGCATGCGCTCGGGCGCGGCCGTAAAGATGCAGTTGGATCGCCCCGAGGCGTCGGCAACCGCCTGGTTGAAAGGCGCGGTGCCGTTACCGCTGCGCAAGGTCACGAAACCACCCGAACAGCTGCTGATCACCCAGTTGATGCCCGATTGCGAGTACAGGCCGGCGCGCTCGATCACGGCATTGGGTGCACTGCTGGTCAGGCTCGCGCAGGGATCGGTGCCACCGGCAAGCAATCCGGAGATGCCATTGCCCGGCGTACGGACACTGCAATAACGGCCAAAGTCCGAGGGCACCGGGATGATCGGCAAAAGTACGAGCACCGGCCGCGCCAGGGCCACAGTTTCGAATCCGTCCTCGCCGATGCGGTCGTCGTTGATCGCGGCGACCACCGGCACCATCGGCCCGCCTGGGAATCGCTGCCGATCGAGCAGCATCAGCAGCCGACCACGATGCATCAACGCATCCACCGCGACATCTTCGACCAGCCGATTGTAGTTTTCGGAAACATCCCGGGAACGCAGCCGCGCGAAACTGAAAAGCGTCACGCCATCACCGCTGAACGCGCCGGAACCGCTGGTCACGATGCTCCCGTTCGGCTCGAACCGGGCCGTGGCGACATCGCTGTCACCCCAGTTCGCGGCGTCGTCGACGCTGTTGATGTGCGTGCCGATGGCATAGATCGCGCCGTCCTCGCGGAGCAAGATGCGCGACAGGCGCGTGTTGCCGCCGGTGCGTTCGGTGGACGCGGTCAAGTCCGGGTAGCGAAATCCGCGACGGCCATCGCCGTCGAAACCGCTATCGAGCGCACCGGCGCCAGTCACCGCGATCAATTGGCCGCTCTGCGTCTGGGTGGCCGTGAATGTCAATGTCGCGCCAACGACGAACCGATTGCGACTGGCATCCCAAGCGGCATCATTCAGCGCCGGCTCTGCCGCGATCTGCGAACCGTGCGTGACGATGCGCATGCCGTCGGTGCTGAAGCCGCTATCGAGACTGCCATCGGCGTCAACGCGCACGAAGCCGTAGCCCAGCGCGGCGCTGGCATCGGTCGCGGTACCGGCCATCACCACATCGCCATCCGGCAACAACACCAGTCGTTCGCAAGCGTCGGCGCCACCCTCAAAGTCCACCTCAAGGTGGCCGTTGCCGCTGAAACTGTTGTCGAACTGGCCGGTCGCCGTCAAACGCACCAGCAGCATTTCCCTGTCGCCCGGGCGGTCCACCCAGCCGCAGGCCAGCACGCGCCGGTCCGGCAAGACCAGCGCGTGCCGGAATTCGCTGTTGACGCCCAGATAACCGGACTGGCTGGCGAGCAGGAATCGACCATTGCTGGCATAGCTGGTGTCAACGGCGCCGTCTTCGCGCAGGCGCTGCACGAATCCGCTCGTCGTTCCGGAAAAATCGGTCGACGAATACCCGAACACCAGCGGCCGATCGAACGCATCGGCCAACACGCCGCGACAGCGGTCCATCCCGATACCGCCGGCATCGATCGCGATGCGCCGCGTGCCCTCCAGGCCATCCGGCCCGGTGAAGCCCATGTCGAGGTGGCGCGCCAAGGGCAGGTGCCGGGTCAACGCGCAGTCGCGATTGAGGTCACTTGACCGCCAATCGTTCAGCACCAGCAAGCGGCCCTCGCCATCGACGGCCAGACCGGCGCCGCGGGTGTCGATGGTGTAGTCGCGGGTGATGTTGAAGAACAGGCCACCGGCGCGATCCGGACCATATTGCAACCAAGCGGACCCGCTGCTCGCGGTCGCCACGGCAGCGACCATCGACAACGACCACATCAACCCATGCCCTTTCATATGCGCCTGCGTCCTGTTTGGGTAATCGTGTCCCCATACGCGATTCGCCCC
>JAYUXS010000377.1:0-3323 GCA_043752845.1 Lysobacterales bacterium
GGCGCGGACTGGTGATGACGAGCAGGACGCTGGCGCCGATCAGCATTACCGCGCTGCGCAGTGCCACCGACACCGACGAGCCGATCATGGTTTGCACAAGTTCGGCATCGGCGGTGATGCGCGAGAGCAATTCGCCGCTGCGGCTGCGTTCGAAGAATGCGGCGTCCAGAGTCAACAGATGCGCGTATAGCCGTCGCCGCAAATCGGCGACGACGGATTCGCCCAGCATCGACACGAACCAGAAGCGCATTGCGGTGGCGATCGCGAGCACGGCTGCGACAAAGAACAACATCAGAAAGCTGCGATCGATCGCGTCTGGATCGGCGCCGGAAAAACCGTGGTCGATCATCTGCCCGACGCTCCACGGCAACGTCAGCGTGGCGGCGACGGAAAGGGCTAGAAAAAACAGCCAGCCGACGGCGAGCCCGCGGTAAGGACGCAGAAACGGCAGCACTGCGCGCAGAGGTTTCAGCCCGGGTTTCGGCGGTGGGTCGGCTTCAGTCATCGCTCGGAAGTGGGGGCGGCGTCTCGATTGGCAAGGTGTTTGGCGGATTCGTCGGGCAACGATATCCGCACCTGTCCGCGCGTCGAATCGCGCAGCTGCGATTGGAACCCGATGGAATCTGCTGGCGCCGCCTGCGCGATGAAGCGGCTCTTCTTGATTTCGACTTCGAAACGATGCGGGCCAGCGAGTGTCGGCCGCAAGATCATGGCGCGTAGCGACGCAAGTCCACCGGCACGACGACATCGGGATATTCGGCATGGAAACGGCGGAGCTCAACGCGTGCTTCGTCAATGCGGCGTTCGCGCACCATGCGACGGATGCGCTTGATCCAGTCCTCGGCGCTCGGCGTGACTGCGCGGTCGTCCTTCCGGAGCGCCAACTTGTCCTGCGCGTCGATTTCCTTGCGCCCACGCAGGGCGTCGGCTGGCGCGCTTGCTGCCGTGGCGTCCGTCATCTCGGCAGTCACTGCGGGTGCCGGCGTGGTTGCGGAAACAGCGGCGCCACTCGGTTCAGCGGCGGGCGATGTCGCGGCGACATTGCGACGTTGGCCCGGCCCGCCATCGCGGGAAGAATGGTCGGCGCGAACGAAGGGTTCGGGTTCGGCGATGCGCTTTGCAGCCGGTGTTGCGACGTCCGCTTCGGCGGGTGCTGCCTGCACGCGCAAATCGGGCGCCGACGCAAATGCTTCGGCCTCGCGCTTTGCGTCGTCGAGTGCAGGTGGCGCAGTAGGTGCCGGTGGTGCTGCAGGCGGCGGTGGCGGCGCCGGGAGTTGTGCCATTTCCAGCGCCTTCTGGCGATCGCGCGTCGAGTTCGGCATGACGTCGACCTCGAATACTTCGCCGCGCGTGCTGGCCTCGCTGGCGGCATCGCGCGCATCCTCGTTTGCGACATGCACGCGCCAGCCGATCCCGGCGGCGATTGCGACACCCGCAAAACTCGCGGCGATCGCCAGGAATCGAGGCGGCTTTTGCCTGTGCGCGACCGCTGCGCGCGCCTTGGTCAGCACCGCGCGATCGAGCAGTGCGGTCGGTTCCGACTGCGGCAAGCGCTTGTACGCCGCGACTTCGGCGTCGTATTCGCGCATCAGGGATTCGAGATCGAGGTCGGTCATGGACTTGACCTCAAGCTGATCCGCAGTTTTTCAAGGGCATAGCGCAACCGCGATTTAGCGGTTTCGCGGCCGACCGCCATGACTTCGGCGATTTCTTCGATGCCGAGTCCGTTCTCGACGCGCAACAGGAAGGCGCCACGCTGGTCGGTCGGTAATTCGGCCAAAGCCATCTGCAGACGGCGCGACTGTTCGAAGTCGCTGAGCACGTGATCGGGGCGTTCGCGTTCGTCATTTTCAGTGACAAGCATGACGTTTTCTGCGGATTCGCCATTGTCTTCAGGGCGTTCGCGGCGGTACTGGTCGATGAGCAGGTTGTGCGCGATTTGCAGCAGCCAAGTCGAAAACTTCGCTTCGACGCGATAGCGGGCTCGCGCCTGAATCACGCGCCCCCAGGTCTCCTGGAACAACTCGTCGGCGAGTTCGCGACGCTTGATGCCGCGCAGCAGAAACCGGAACAACGGCCCGCGATGGCGCGAATACAGCGCCTCGAACGCGCGTGTATCGCCGCTCGCGTAAGCCAACATCAGTTCCTCGTCGCTACGTTCGGTCATTGCCGGCGAGCGTAGATGAACGCGCGACGCGGGCATAGCCGGTGCGTAAGGAAATTCGACCAGGGGCAGGCTGATTGCGCTCATGACAGGGTGGAACGGCAAACCCCCGGCATCGGGGTTGCGTGCGATTGTCAGTGGATTGCGGCATTCACGGATTTTCCGCGGCCACTCGTGCCCGCATCTGCGTCAACACGTGCATGCTCATGCTGTTCGCGAGTTCCTGTTCGCCCATGAACACGTCGCCAACGCGTTCACTGCGCAGCAGTTCGGCTTCGTCGTCGCTGTGCGTGCGCACCACGCACTGGACCTTCGGATTCAGCAATTTGGCGATCTCGATCATCTTGCGCGCGTCAAAACTGTCGGGCAGGGCGATGACCATCATCGCCGCGCGGGTGACGTGGGCCTGAATCAAGGTTGCCGGCTCGGTGGCGTCGCCGCAGACGGCCGGCAGACCGAGTGCGCGCAAGGCTTCAACGCGTTCGCGATTCTGGTCGGCGACCACGAAGGCGATTCGCTCCGCGCGCAGGGCGTCGGCAATGCGCCGCCCGACGCGGCCATAGCCGATGATCACCACTTGTCCGCTCAGCAATTTCTGGTCGGTGCTCATCGGCAGTTCGGCCAATGGATCGGCGCTTTGTTCCATTGCTCGCGCCAAATGCGAATTCGAGCGGATCCAGCGTTGCAGCGGTTCGATCAGCCGGAACAGCAGCGGGTTGACGGTGATCGACACCAAAGCGCCGGCAACCACAAGTTGCTGTGCGGCATGTGGCAACAACCCTTCGGCGACCGCCAGCGCACACAAGATGAAAGAGAATTCACCGATCTGCGCATCACCGACGCCCATGGTCAGCGCCGTGTTCAGCGGATAGCCCGACAAGCGCACGACGATCGCCGCCGTGATCATTTTGCCGAAAATGATGATCGCGACCGTCATGGCGATCTGCAACGGACGTTCGATCAGGGTCGTCGGGTCGAGCAGCATGCCGACAGAGACAAAAAACAGCACCGCGAAGGCATCGCGTAACGGCAGCGATTCTTCGGCGGCGCGATGGCTTAGATCGGATTCGCGCATCATCATGCCGGCGAAGAACGCGCCGAGTGCGAACGACACGTCGAACAATGCCGCCGCACCAAAAGCCACGCCGAGCGCGATCGC
>JAYUXS010000378.1:0-7697 GCA_043752845.1 Lysobacterales bacterium
GCCATCGCCACTGAAGGTCGGGTCGGGTTCGCCGCTCGGCAACAGGCGCACCAGTCCCGCCAGTGTGCCGCCGCTCACGTCGACGGTGCCGACGACGTAAACGCTGCCATTGGGCGCGACCGCGATATCCGTCGGCGCGTCGACCCCCTGGAAAACCTGATCGAAGGCGACGACCGTCGAGTTGCCTGAATTCCAGGCGGGATCGAAGTCGAAGTCCTGTGCGGACGCGGCGGCCGAAGACACCAGGATGGCGGCGGCGAGGATCGTGCGTGTCGGTGAGTGCATGGGTTGTGCTCCGTGGAATACCAGCACATACGCGCAGAGACCCCGGCAGGGATCACGTGGCGAAAAAATCAATCGTTGGCCAGATACACCAGCTTTTCCGAGCGCGACAGTTTTCGGATGGCGTGCTCGGCTTTGCTGGCGGCACTGCGATCCGGGTAGGGACGCGACCCGATCAGTCGCAGCGGCGGATTGGCGCGGGTGTACTTGGCGCCGCGACCGGCGACGTGCGCGGCGTAGCGTCGCTCGAGATCATTGGTGATGCCGGCGTAGTAGGCGCCGTTGCGGCATTCGATCAGGTACAGGCACCATGTCGCGTTCGTTTTCGCTGTCATGGCTGTCCCCGCGGCGTTGTTCACCGAAAACTATATCGGGATCGTGGTGACACACACCGTGTCGGCGGAACAAGCGACAATCCGCGGCGATGAACGAACATGCGATCGACGCAGCAAATTCACGCGGCCAAGTGCTGGTCACCGGGGCCGCAGGCTTTCTCGGCGGATTCATCGTCGCGGCGTTGCGTCGTGGGGGTTACCGGGTGCGGCGCGGGGTGCGTCGCGTCGATGCGGGCATCGGGTCTGACGACCGCGTCTGCGATATCGCGCGCATGCACTCGCTCGAGGACTGGTGTGCGCTGCTTCAGGGCGTTCATGTCGTGGTGAATGTTGCCGGCATCCTGCGTGAGCAGGGCACGCAGAAGTTTGCCGCGATCCACCACGACGGACCGCTGGCGCTGGCGCAGGCCTGCGTACAATGCGGTGTTGGCAAGTTCGTGCAGATCTCGGCGCTCGGACATCCCGACGACGGCGAATTCATCGCATCGAAGCACCGATTTGACGCCGCACTCCTCGCCTTGCCGATGGATGCCGTGGTTCTGCGCCCTTCGGTGGTGTATTCCGCTGCGGGATCGTATGGCGGTTCGTCCTTGCTGCGCGCGCTCGCGGCGGTGCCGTGGATGTTTCCGCTGCCCGGGGACGGACGCTGGCCGTTTCAGCCGCTCGCCGCCGAAGACCTCGGTGAATTGGTGGTCGCGGTGCTGGCGACGCCAACCCGCGGCATGTTCGAGGTGGGCGGACCGCAGCCGATCAGTCTGCGCGACTACCTGCGGCTGTGGCGTCATTGGTTGCGACTGCCCGACGTCTTCGAGCCGCAAGTGCCCGTGGCGTTGATCGACGCCGGTGTCGCGGTCGCCGAGTTTGTCGGCCGCGGGCCCATGGGAGCGACGACGTGGCGCATGCTGAAGCGCGGCAACATCACCGCACCGGATGCATCGGCAAGACTGCAGGCATGCTTCGGATACGCGCCGCGTGCCATTGAGGATGTGCTGCAGCAGCGGCCAAGTCAGGTCCAGGACCGATGGCAGGCGCAGCTTTACTTCCTGGCGCCGGTGCTGCGTGCGGCCGTCATCGTGCTGTTCGCAATCTCTGCCTGGGCCGGTTGGTTCACACCGGCCGCGGACATCCGGCACATGGTGGAAGGCTCGCTGCTCGCGCGAATCGATCCGGTGCTGTTGGCGCGTGCGGCCGCTGGCGTCGATGCGCTGCTGGCTTTGGCCCTGCTGGCGGGCTGGCAGACGCGCCGCGTGCTCGCGTTCATGTGCGTGCTTGTCCTCGCTTACACGCTGGCGTTCGGCACGCTGTTGCCCGGGGCCTGGCTCGATCCGCTCGGGGGGCTGGCCAAGAATCTGGTCGTACTGCCGGCACTCGCCGTGCTGTGGATCATCAGCGAGCGCCGATAGCCATGGACTATTTGTGGATCAAATGGCTGCACATCCTGTCGTCGACGCTGTTGTTCGGCACCGGACTCGGCATCGCCTTCTTCATGTGGCTGGCCCATCGCCGCGGCGATGTCCGCGTGATCGCCGCCACGGCGCGAAGCGTGGTCATCGCCGATGCCTGCTTCACGGCACCGGCGGTACTCACGCAACTGCTGACCGGGGTGTGGTTGGTACATGCGCTCGGCGTGCCGTGGACGCAACGCTGGTTGCTGTATGCACTCGTGCTGTTCCTGGTCGTGGGCGCGTGTTGGCTGCCGGTGCTGTGGTTGCAGTGGCGTGCGCGCAATCTGGCGGAACAAGCTGTTGCCAACAACACGCCTTTACCGGCTGAATTCCATCGCGTCATGCGCTGGTGGTTCTGGCTGGGTTGGCCCGCCTTTATCAGCGTGCTCGCGATCTTCTGGTTGATGGTGATGAAGCCCGTGTGAATCAAGCACCCGAGCCGGTGAGCCTTTTGCCGGCTGAACCGCGCGACCCACGTTTGAACGTGCGTTTCCGAACAGACGCCCGCGTGGTCTATGATAGGACCGATGCGCACTGTGCTTTCGGCCCTGATTCTGTCGCTGTCCCTGATTGCTGCACCGGTTGCTGCTGCGGCGGAGCTGTTGGCCGAGTTGGCGGCGTTGGCGCCGGATGCGGATGTCGAGGTGCTGGGCCTGGCGCTCGCGGCGCGGGAGTGTGCAGCGGCGCGGGGGCTGGCGGCGGCGGGTGAGCGGTTGGCGGTGATCGACTACTCGCGGGCGTCGACCCAACAGCGCCTTTGGGTGTTCGATTTGAGTGTGCCGAAACTGTTGTTCGTCGAGCATGTGGCGCATGGCCAGGGCAGCGGTGATGATCAGGCGCGGCTGTTCTCGAACCGCGAAGGTAGCCATCAGACGAGTCTGGGACTGTTTCGCACTGGGGAGACGTATGCCGGTGGCAACGGCTATTCCTTGCGACTCGATGGGCTCGAGCCCGGCATCAACGACCGTGCACGCGCGCGTGCAATCGTCATGCATGGTGCCGCTTATGTCGATCCGCTGCGGGCGCTTAAGCAGGGGCGGCTTGGGCGCAGCTTCGGTTGCCCTGCGGTTCGCACGAGCGTGGCGCGGCCGTTGATCGATGCGATCAAGCAGGGTCAGTTGCTGTTCGCGTATTCCGCGGATGCCGACTGGCGCAAGTCGTCGACCCTGTTGGCGTGTGGCGGCAACATCCGCGTGGCCAAGGCCAGCGGCGCCCACGTGGCGAACGACGCCGGCGCCGAAGCGGGCGCGTCCATGCGGCCGTGATCGCGTGCGGCGAACGCGGCCAGCAATGTCGCGTCATGGCCGTACAGATCCTCGAAAAAGCGCAGTTCGCCATTCGCGTTGACCATCGCGGTCAAGTAAACGAGATGCACCGGGATTGGCGGATCGACCATGACCGTGACTTCCTCCTTCGGCCCCGTCATTGCGTCGCGGATGCGTTGCTCAGTCCATTCCGGCTGATTGCGTAGCACCCAGTTCGCGAGTGCCTCCGGGTCCTGAACGCGAATACAGCCATGGCTCAGATCGCGCCGCGCGCGGCTGAACACCGCGGTCGACGGCGTATCGTGCAGGTATACCGAGTGGCGGTTCGGCAACAGGAATTTGATGCGCCCGAGCGCATTCGCGGGCCCTGGGCGTTGGCGCAGTGCGAGGCGGCCCATCTTCAGTGACGCAATCGTTTCCGTGGTCAGCGTCTGGTCGTCCTGACCGACGATCTCGAAGCCTTGCTCAGTGAAATAGGCTGGTTCGCGCGCCGCGCGGGGCAGTAGTTCGCCGCGCACGATCGACAACGGTACCGACCACGACGGCTGGAACACGATCGCGCGCAACGACTCGACGAACACCGGCGTTTGCATGCGCGCGGAACGTCCGACGACGACCGCCATTTCCAGCGTGGAGAGGCCATCGTCACTGATCGCGCGCAGCTGGAAATCGGCGATATTGACGACAATCGGTGCTTCACCGCCGGCGCTCGGCAGCCAGCGCCAGCGTTCCAGCGCCATGCGGATCTGTGCGATACGTTGGCCGAGCGGCGTATTCAACGCAATCAGCGTCTGCGCGCCGATGCGACCATCGACTTCCAGACCGTGGCGCGCCTGGAAGCGTTGCACCGCGGTGACCAGGCGACCTTCATACCGTGGCGCTGGCGGTCCGACGAAATTGTCGCGTTCGACATCGACCAGATCACCGAGCGCGCGCAGTCGCGCATGCAGTTCGGCGTATCCGGTGTAATCGTCTCCAGGTTCGAGCGGCATATCTGGAAGCGGCGGCAGATCGCCGTCCTTGAATATCTGCTGCAGACTCAGATACTGATCGAGCGCGGTTTGCAGTCGTTTGTAGCCGCTGCCTGCCGGTTCCAGTTGCGCGAGAACGCGGGCCGGCTCGCTTGCGGATGCGAGCGTTTCCGCAAGCGCCGGCAAGTTCAGTCGCTTCGTGGTGATATCGATACCGAGTTTGAGCGTGCCCGGATCGATGCGGCCACGGTGCAGGTGCGTCGCGAGGCGCAATGCATGCACCGTCAGCGCGAGATCGAAACGCGCACGCCATGGCCGACCGGCGCCGGCCTGCAGCGCGGGCAGACGTTCCGACCAGGCCAGATCGGAGTAGTCGTGCGCATCGAGGCCGCGCCGGTCGGCGCTATCCAGTGCGGCGATCGTCTTGACCGCCGCTGCGGTCGGTTTGCCGCTTGCGGTAAGCCACAGAGGACGGAAGCTGCGGGCGGAATACAGTGCGTGAACCGAAGCGCGCAGTTCGCCGGGTTCGTCGAATGCGGCTCGCGGCAACGCATTGAGCAAGACCAGGCGTTGCAGCGCATCGGCGTCCGAACCGCGGTCGATGAACACTGTCGGGGTGGACATCGTTGCGGATGCGCCCGCGCCATAGCTTGCGCAACACATCGCGACGATTGCGAACGCACCCACGCCGCGCACGACGCCCGATCGACAAAACGTCGCTGCGTTGTGGACCGGTTTCCAAATGGCATCACGTCGCTCCATGGTCATGGAGTGCACGGTACGCAAGCAACATTTAGTCGTCGGTGGGACGGCGCACCAAGAGCGCCAATGCGCAATGCGGGCTGGGCTGAATTCCCGCAATCACGGCAATGACGGTCTTCAGCAGCAACGCCCGCCGGTGCCGCGGTAACGCGCCACCTGACGTTCGTTGAAGAACTCGGTGTAGCTCATCGGTGCGCGTTCGGGATGGTGGTCGCGACAGTGCGCGAGATAGGCGTCGTAGTCGGGCACGCCGATCGTGCTGCGTGCCGTCTGCACGCCACGCCGCCAAAGTTCGCGCAGGTATTCACGCGGCGACATACGGCGCCTCCTGGGTACTGACGTCGGCATTTCGCCAGCCCTTCAACCCTGCGCGCAGGCCGAGAAAGACCAGTGACAACACCAGCCCCATCAGCAGCACCGTCATCGCCGAATTCACATAGTCGTTCTGAACGATGCGCTGCATGTCGGCGAGCGACTTTGCCGGCGCCAGCACCGTGCGGCTCGCGAGCGCGTCGCTGAACTTCTGCGCATGCGCGAGAAAGCCGATGCGCGTATCAATGCTGAACAGTTTCAGCCAGCCCGCGCTCAATGTGCAGATGACCAGCCACAGCGTTGGCACCAGGGTGATCCACAGATAGCGCTCGCGCTTCATCCGTACCAGGCAGACGCAAGCGAAACTCAGTGCAATCGCTGCGAGCATCTGGTTCGCGATGCCGAATAGCGGCCACAAACTGTTGATGCCACCCAACGGATCGGACACGCCCATGATCAGGAAATAGCCCCAGGCGGACACGCACAATCCGGTCGCGAGCAGATTGCCGATCCAGGAATCGGTGCGCTTCAGTGGCGCCCAGACCATGCCGGCGAGGTCCTGCATCAGGAAGCGGCCGACGCGGGTGCCGGCATCGACCGTGGTCAGGATGAACAGCGCCTCGAACAAGATCGCGTAGTGGTACCAGAAGGCCATCATGCCCGGCCCGGTGACAACCTGGTTCAGGATCTGCGCCATGCCGACGGCGAGCGTCGGTGCGCCACCCGTGCGCGACAGGATCGAGGTCTCGCCGATGTCGTTCGCGGTCTGCGTCAGCATCTCCGGTGTCAGCACGAAACCCCATTGGCTGATCGTTGCCGCTGCTTGATGGATGTCGGTACCGATCAACGCCGCTGGCGCATTCATCGCGAAGTAGATGCCCGGTTGCAGCGCGCACGCGGCGATCAGCGCGGTGACCGCAACGAAACACTCCATCAACATCGCGCCGTAGCCGATCATGCGCGCGTCGGCTTCGTTCGCGAGCATCTTCGGCGTGGTGCCGGAGGCGACCAGCGAATGCCAGCCGGACACTGCGCCACAGGCAATGGTGATGAACAGGAACGGAAACAGCGTACCGGCGAAGACCGGGCCGCTGCCATCGATGAAGCGCGTTACCGCCGGCATCTGCAACTGCGGCATCGCGATCAGGATGGCCACCGCAAGCAGCACGACCGTGCCGATTTTCAGGAACGTGCTCAGGTAATCTCGCGGCGCGAGCAGCAGCCAGATCGGCAATACCGCGGCGACGAAACCATAGCCGATCAGCATCCACGCCAGCGTTGGCGCCTCGAACGTGAACAGCGGACCCCAATACGGATCGGCGGCGACATGGCCCCCGAGCCAGATCGACAACAGCAACAGCACCAGGCCGATGATCGAGACCTCGAGCACGCGCCCGGGTCGCAGGTAGCGCAGGTACACGCCCATCAGCAGCGCAGTCGGAATGGTCATCGCGACCGTGAACGTGCCCCAGGGGCTGATCGCGAGTGCCTTCACGACGACGAGCGCCAATACCGCGAGCAGGATCATCATGATCAGCAGAATGCCGATCAGGGTGATGGTGCCGGCGGCCGGTCCCATTTCGGCGCGCACCATCTCGCCGAGCGAGCGGCCGTCGCGGCGCACGGAGAAGAACAGCAACATGAAGTCCTGCACTGCGCCGGCGAGCACGACGCCGACCAGCAACCACAGCAACCCGGGCAGATAACCCATCTGCGCCGCGAGCACCGGACCAACCAGCGGGCCCGCACCGGCGATCGCCGCAAAGTGATGGCCGAACACGACCCAGCGATCAGTCGGCACGTAGTCGAGTCCGTCGTTGCGTCGTACCGCCGGTGTTGCGCGACTGCCGTCGAGCCCGAGCACTTTCTCGGCGATGAAGCGGCTGTAGAAGCGGTAGCCGATCAAATGGATGGCGATTGTCGCCGCGATCACCCAGGCGGCATTGATCGTCTCGCCGCGATTGAGCGCCAGCACCGCGAGACAACTCGCGGCGAGCACGGCCAGCGCAATCCAGAACAGTTTCTTGAACAGTGGGGTCATCGTCAGCGTCCGCTTCCAGAGTGCGGCGAGACTACGACGAGGCCGGCGTCCGATGCCATCGCCGCGATTCGCCCGAATTCGCGACGCGCTTCAGCCGTGCGTGACCTGGCCACGGCGATGCGGCACCATGCCGGTCTGAATCGGTTCGGCAGGTACAGCGACGCCAATGGCGGCATTTCAATATCAGGCCCTGGATGCGCAAGGGCGCGAGCAGCGTGGCGTCGTCGACGCCGACACTGCACGTGCGGCGCGCCAGCAACTGCGCGACGGCGGGCTGCATCCGA
>JAYUXS010000379.1:0-3308 GCA_043752845.1 Lysobacterales bacterium
CGGCCACGGCCGCGGCGTGTGGCGGTGTCGACAATCGCTTCCACTTGCTGCGACGCCAGCGCCGTCGCCGCCGCGCTGACCAGCATCTCCGGGGTCGCGTTGACGCCTGGATCGACGCGCGCGATGCCGGATGGCGATTGGCGGCGCAGTCGCTTGATCAGCGCATCGTTCGCCGCGACACCCTCGGTACGCCAACTCAAAGCCACGCGCGCTTCGGCGAGACGCACACGCAGCGCGCTTGCACCGTCGGTCGATTCGCTCGGTACATCCGCGTCGTTCGCCACCGCCAGCACCAGACCGGCGCCGCCGTGCGCGACCAGACGCAGTTGCCGACGCAACCACGCCGACAGCGTACGCGCCTCGGCGCGCACACCCAGGCGCGCATGCCGCGCTTCGCGATCTCGTTGTGCCGTCGTCTGCTGCAAGCTGTTTCTCGTCTGCTGCAGGTCGCGCGCTTGTCGTGCCAGCACCGCGAGACTTTGTTCGAGTCGCTGCTTCATGCGTGCGAGATGGATGGCACCGCCGATCTGGTCGGCGAGGGTGCGCATCAGCAGGCGATGCGATTCGTCAAAGCGCGCGATGTTGTCGGTTTCCAGATTGATGACGCCGAACACCTGACCGCGAAAACGGATCGGTACCGCCAATTCAGCGACGATTGCGGCGTTGACGCTGGCATATTCGCGATCAGCGCGAACGTCGGCGACGAACTGCAATTCGCCGCTGCGATAACAGCGCCCGACGACACCGGCGTTCGTTGGCCACAGCTTGCCGCGACGCGTGACGTGCCCGGACGCACCGAGATGCGCCATCACTTCGAGATGGTCGCGCACATCGCTTTCGAACAGTACAGTTGCCTCAAGCGTCGCGTAGCGGTCACGCAGATAGCCAAGCAGATGATCGAGCAGCGCATCGAGGTCTTCACTTTCGGTCAGCCTGCGCGTGACCTCGGCGACCAGGGTCAACATCGCGCTGCGCCGTTCGAGCTCTTCGAACTGGCGCGCGGCGGCAATCGCGCCGGCGATCTGTGCGGCAATGGTGACGACGATGTCCACATACGCGTCGAAAGCGTGCGCATTCTGGCTTTCCAGATTGAGCACGCCGATCACCTGGCCGCGATGGCGGATCGGCACCGCCAGTTCGGCACGACCACCGGGCAGCGTGTGCACGAAATCCGATTCCTGCGCCGCGTCGGCCACCAGGATCAACTCGCCCGACAAGGCGACACGTCCAACAATGCCGCTGCCGAGTTCGCGCCCGTAGCCCACATGGATGGCGGTCGGCAGCGTCGTCGTCAACGCCTCGCAACGAAAGCGCGACTGCGCGTGGTCGATGGCGATCAGCGCGACGAGTTCCCAGCCAAAATGTTTGGCCAGTGCGTCGGTGATGCGTTGCTGCATCGACATTGGCGCCAGGTCTTCGAGCGCGATGCGCGCAATCTCGGCGACGATGGCGAGGCCATTGGCTTCATCTACAGGGCTGGATGCGGCGGCGTGCTTGCGCGACATGACGGGACGATTTGCAGCCGAAAGGGTGACCATAGCGAGCCTGTGCACTGCGACCAAGCCCGCTCAGCCCATGAGGCGTTGCACCAGCCAGTACGCACCGAGTAGAGCGATGCCGATGGACGCCACCGCGACGAACACGGGGCCCACACGCGGACGTCGCGCCAATGCGGCGAACAGTGGAAAAGCGACGGCCACGACCAGCAGTTGTCCTGATTCCACGCCGAGGTTGAAACCGAGTAGCGCGAGCAATTCCGATCCGCGCGGCAAACCGAGTTCGCCGAGCGCACCGGCAAATCCGAACCCGTGGATCAACCCAAACCCGAATGCGAACCAGGCTGCGGAGAGGCGCACCAACGGCCACAGGTTGTGGATCGCGGCGATCAGCACTGAAGCGGCGATCGCGATTTCGACCGGGCGACTAGCGGGCGTGACGACGCCGAACACCGCGAGCGACAACGTCAAGGAATGCGCGAGCGTGAAAGCCGTCGCCACCCATACCGCGGTCACCAAAGGCTGCGATGTCTTCAGTACCCGCCCGGGCGCGACGACGCCGATCAGCAGACAGCACAGAAATGCGAGATGGTCGTAGCCAATCAGGATGTGGTGCACGCCCTGCTTGAAGAAGACGAGCCAGCCGCTGGCGGCGGCATCGGTGGGGAAGCGCAGTGTCCGTGACGACGTGGTGGCGACCTGGACGGTGTTTCCCGTCGCGCCATTGAAGAGCACGATCACACGATGACCGCTGTCACCGTCGAACAGGAAGTCGCTGCGCAACTCAAGTGATTGGGCCGGCGCCGCACAATCCGTCAGCAGCGCCAGACTGGCGTAGCGTGTACCGCCGTAGTCGCGCAGTTGCACGGGTTCGGCGTGCAGTGCGCAGCGACGCGCATCAACGGTGAGCGTCAACGCCGTGCGCCAGGCGTTGATCAAGGCCGGCTCGGCGGCATCGAATTCGGCGACAGTGAGGCTAGCATCGCCATCGCCGTCTAGCCCGAACGCGAGTTCAAGATCGGACAGGGCCACGTCGTATTCGATGCGCAACCCGGCGTCGGGTTTGGCATCGACGTAAACACGCGCTTCGTTCAACTCATGCGCGGCAGTGGCCACGCTGAAGATCATCGACGCGATCGCCAACCAGGGCCTCATGGCATCAACCCGGCGCGCTGCGCCAGCGCCCGTGCTCGCGGTTCGCGCGAGTCGACGAGATGCCGACGCGCGTAGTCGCGCGCGCGCGCCGGATCGGGCGCCACGTCGAGAAAATATTCACTGGCGAGGCCGGCACAAGCGTCGTCCTGCACCTGCTCCCGCGCCGCGAGACGCGCCAGAAATGCGGCGCGATGCATGTCGGCGTCGGTGGTTTTGGCTCGGGTTGCCGCCAGTGCACGCAAGTACAAGGCTTCGTCGCTGATATCGGTTTCTGGAAGGGGCGTTGTCGCGCCGGCGAGCGCAATTTCGGCGCGCAAGCGCGTGCGCCGGTCGCCGGGTCGAGGTTCCGGTAGCGCATTGATGGCGGCGAGCGCCGCAGCGGGCTGTTGTCGTGCCAGTTCGATTTCGGCAAGCAGACGCAACGTTTCATCGCGCATCGCGGCGTCGTGGTTCGCGGCGGCGAGCGGCTTGGTGCGCGTGACGGCCGCGTCCAGTTGACCATCAGCGTACTGCCACAAGGCCGAGCACAAAATCGCGTAGTCGCGGTCGCCCGCGAGTGCCAGGGCGACACAATCGCGGCGCAGTTGCGCCGCGTCGCCAAGTGCGTGACTGACAAAGCTGCGCGTTCGCAGGGCACCAAGATGGCGCGGATTGCGA
>JAYUXS010000380.1:0-7695 GCA_043752845.1 Lysobacterales bacterium
AGCGCTTGGCGCCATTGACGCGAACGCCCACTCCGGGCAAGAACACCGCCACCAGCAACAGCAGGGCCAGCAACAGGAACAGGCGCGCGTGGCGCTCGATCCATGACAGCGGAACCAGTGCAAAGGCAATTCCGAGCAAGGTGCCCAGACCGAGGAAGATGATGTGGCGGATCAGGTAATGGAACGGCGACACGCCGTCGCCCTCGGCGATCGCGATCGAACTCGAGGCGACCATCACCGTGCCCAACAAAGCCAACGACAAGGCCGCACCAAAGAGCCAACGGTCATACCGACCGGGAATCTCGTCGCGGCGCAGCGCTTGCAAGGGGGAGGTCAGAAGCGTCATCGCTCAGCGCACCTTCAAGGTCGCGAGACCGAGCAGTACCAGCACGACTGAAATGATCCAGAAGCGCACGATCACCCGCGGCTCGGGCCAGCCCTTCAATTCGAAATGGTGATGGATCGGTGCCATGCGGAAAATTCGCTTGCCGCGCGTCTTGAAGCTCGCCACTTGCAGCATCACCGACAGCGTTTCGATCACGAAAATGCCACCCATGAGCACCAGCACGACTTCCTGGCGCGTAATGACCGCGATCGTGCCGAGCACAGCACCGACCGAAAGCGCGCCGACATCGCCCATGAACACTTGCGCGGGATAGGTGTTGAACCACAGGAACCCCAGTCCGGCACCGCCGAGTGCAGCGCAAAAAATAGCGATCTCGCCGGCGCCGGGAATCGATGGAATGCCGAGATAGCTGGCGAACACACTGTGGCCGCTCACGTAGGCGAACACACCAAGCCCGGCCGACACCAGCACGGTCGGCATGATCGCGAGGCCATCGAGCCCGTCAGTCAAATTCACCGCGTTCGAGAACCCGACGATCCAGAAATAGGTGACGACGACGAAGCCCGCGCCAAGTGGCAGCGCGAAATCCTTGAGGATCGGCAAATACAGCGTAGTCGCCGCAGGAACATCCGCAGTCCAGTACAACCACAGCGCGGTGATCAGGCCGAACACCGACTGCAGCGCGTACTTGTAGCGCGCGATGAGGCCACGGCTGTCTTTCAGCACCAGCTTCTTGTAGTCGTCGATGAAGCCGATCAGACCGAAACTGACGAGCACGAACAGCAGGATCCAGATGTAACGGTTGCGCAGATCCGCCCACAACAGGGTGGCGACGGCGACCGCGAGCAGGATCAGCGTACCGCCCATGGTCGGTGTACCGGCCTTGGAGAAATGCGACTTCGGACCATCATCGCGAATGGTCTGCCCAACCTTGTATTCGGCGAGCTTGCGAATCATCGGCGGACCGACGACCAGCGCCACCGCGAGCGCCGTCAGCGCTGCAAGAATCGCGCGCAGGGTGAGGTAACCGAACAGGTTGAAGCCGCTGATATACGGTTTCAGCAACAGGAACAACTCAAGCAGCATGGTCGGCTCCCGTGGCGTCGTTCGTGAGTGCGTCGACGACGCGATCCATTGCGGAGGAACGTGAACCCTTGGTCAGCACCGTGACGCCCGCGACCAGTTCCGCGCGCAATGCTGCAATCAGTTCTGGCTGCGTCGCGAAATGTCGCGCGCGGCCGCCAAATCCGGCGCAGGCCTCGCGCGACAGCTCACCGACCGCATACAGCGCGTCGATGCCGCGTTCGTGCGCATAGACACCGACGCTGTGGTGCAACGCCGGCGCGTCGGGGCCGAGCTCTTTCATGTCGCCGATCACCAGCCAGCGCGGCGCCGGCTGTGCGCGCAGAATGTCGATCGCGGCGCGCATCGATGCCGGATTGGCGTTGTAGCTGTCGTCGATCAGCACGGCACCGATCGACAGACGCTTGCGCACCAGTCGGCCGCTGATCGCGGTCGCATTCTCGAGTCCGATGCGCACATGCTCAAGTGTGGCGCCAGCCGAAAGGGCCAGCGCGGTTGCCGCGAGTGCATTCAATGCATTGTGGTAACCGGGCAAAGGCAGCGCAATCGTGATGCTTCCCGGACCGGCGTCGATCGTCAGACGCTGCGTCGTGCCGTCACTGCCGAGAATCTGTCCACACACGTCGGCGCGGCGATTCAACGCAAAGCTGACTTGCGCGCGCTTCCCAACGAGTTCACGGAAGTAGCTCGCGAAAGGGTCTTCGGCATTGATCACCGCTATGCCGTCGGACGGCAGCGCGCTGTAAATCGCACCCTTGGTTTCGGCGACACCGCGGGTGCTGCCCAGGCGCTCGAGATGCGCGGGACCGATATTGTTGACGACCGCGATACCGGGTCGCGCGATGCGCGCCAGATAGGCGATGTCGCCGGGTTTGCCGGCGCCCATTTCGCAGACCGAGAAATCACTGCTCGGATCGAGCGCGCAGAGCGACAGCGGCAGTCCGATCTCGTTGTTCAGATTGCCGGCATTGACTTGGCTGCGACCGGTGTGTGTCAGGATCGCATGCGTCAGCGTCTTCAATGTGGTCTTGCCATTCGAACCGGTGATGCCGATCACTTGCGCGCGACAACGCGCACGCCAGAGACGCGCGATTTCGCCGAGTGCGACTTCGCTGTTGGCCACGACGAGTTGCGGCAGATCGACCGCGAGTTCGCGCTCCACCACCGCCGCGACGACGCCGCGCGCGGCGACTTCCGCGACAAACGTGTGGCCGTCGACGCGCTCACCCGCCAAGGCCACGAACAGGTTGCCCGGGGAGAGCAGGCGCGAGTCGATGCAAACACCGGCGATCATCGCGTCGATGCCGGTAAGGCGCGCACCGATACCGGCGGCAAGTTCGGACAGGCTCATGCGGATCATGCGGCCTCCTTCAGCACGCCAGCTGCGACCTGCAAGTCGTCGAACGGCAGTTTCTGTCCGGCGACTTCCTGGTGCGGCTCGTGACCCTTGCCGGCGATCAGCACGACATCGTCCACTGCGGCGAGCGCAATCGCGACGCCGATGGCAGTGCGGCGATCGCGCTCGAAGCGCACGACGTTCGCGTCGGCAAACCCGCTGCGGATGTCCGCGACAATTCGGTCGCCATCCTCATGGCGCGGGTTGTCGTCGGTGACGATCACGACATCGGCGAGCTGCTCGGCGATCGCTGCCATCTGCGGACGCTTGCCGGCGTCGCGTTCACCGCCGCAGCCGAAGACCACGATCAGACGTGCGTGTGCATGTTCGCGCAGGGTCGAGAGTGCTTTTTCCAGCGCGTCCGGCGTGTGCGCGTAGTCGATGATGACCAGCGGCGCGAGCCCATTGCCGCCGAGTCGACTCATGCGACCCGGCACGGGATCCAGTTGCGACAGCATGCCGGCGATGCGCGCCGCGTCCCAGCCGAGCGCATGCAGCACACCGACGACGCCGAGCAGGTTCGCGACATTGAAGCGGCCGATCAGGCGCGTTTGCACGGCGTGCGCCGCCGCGCCGACCCAGAGCGTGAAGCGCAGACCACGCGCATCCGCATGGATGTCGGCGGCGTAGATGTCGGCCTCATTGCTGGCGATGCTGGTGCGGAGCACGTGCACACCGTCGACCATCGCGTTCGCCAGCGCCATGCCGTAGGCGTCATCGCAATTGATCACGGCGGTGCGCAGTCGCGGACGTTGAAACAGCTTGGCCTTGCTCGCTGCGTAGGCGTCCATCGAGCCGTGATAGTCGAGATGGTCGCGCGTCAGATTCGTAAACACCGCGATCTCGAAATCGAGCGCGTCAACGCGCCCCTGATCGAGGGCATGCGAAGTCACTTCCATGGCAATCGTGCGCGCGCCGCTGGTGCGCATCGCGGCAATCGCGCGATGCACGGCGAAGATATCGGGCGTCGTGCGCTCGCCCGCCGCGAGCTCACCGTACAAGCCCGTACCAAGTGTGCCGATGGTGCCGCTGCACTCGCCGGCCAGCGTCAGCGCCTGCGCGATCATCTGCACGGTCGATGTCTTGCCATTGGTGCCGGTGACCCCGATCAGTCGCGTCGTCGCGGCCTCGCAAGCGAAGTAGCGAAGTGCGATTTCGCCGAGCCGTGCGCGCAATTCGTCGATCACCAGCACCGGCACGTCGAGCTGGGCGATGTCCGGAATCGGTGCTTCGGCGATCACGATGGCGGCGCCGCGCGCGACCGCGTCAGCCGCGAATTCGATGCCGTGGTGGCGGCTGCCGCGCAAGGCAACGAAGGCGGCACCGGGCGTGATCGATTTCGAGTCGAGCGTCAGCCCGCCGATCTCGCGATCCAGACGACTGTCGACGCTCACCACGTCACCCAGCAATTCGGCGAGGCGCATGCTCATGGCATCACCCCTTCGGCGAATTGTCCGGCCGGAATCGGCACGTCGGCGGCGATCAATTGCGGCTGCAGATTGTCCGGCGGCACATTCAACAGACGCATGGCGTCGTCCATCACCCGGCCAAACACGGGCGCTGCTACGAGACCGCCGTAGTAGGCGCCGCCCTGAGGATCATTGACCACGACGACCGCCGCGAGGCGCGGCTGCGACACCGGCACCACACCTGCAAACACGCTGACGTAACGGCCCTCGTAACCACCGGCGACGGCGCGCCTTGCGGTGCCGGTCTTGCCGGCCACGCGATAATTCGGAATCGCCGCTTTGGTACCGCTGCCCCCAGGTCCAGTCACCGTTTCCAACATCAGCAGGACGGTGTGCGCGATCTCCGGATCGAGCATCGACGTCGGCTCGGCCTGATCCGCGTTGTGCACGAAATGCGCTGGACGCAGACGACCACCGTCAGCGAGTGCGGCGTAGGACTGTGCGACCTGTACCGCATTCACCGACAGCCCATAACCGTAAGACAGAGTGGCTTTCTCCACCTGGCCCCAGCCGGACGGTTCGGGCAGGGTACCGACCGATTCTCCCGGGAAGTCGCCGCCGGTGAGTTGGCCGAAACCGAAGCGGTGGAACATGTCGTAGAGATGTTCATTGTCGAGCTCGAGCGCGATCTTGGTCGCCGCGACATTGCTCGACTTGGTCAACAGCTTGGTCAGATCGACGAGACCGTAGTTGTGGATATCGCGCACCGTGTGATTGCGCACGCGCAACGTACCTGGGGTCGTATCGATCACCGTTTCCGGCTTGAACTTGCCGCTTTCAAGCCCTGCCGCAACGGTGAACGCCTTGACCACCGAACCCGGCTCGAACAGATCGGTGATCGCGCGATTGCGGCGTGCATTGGTGTCGCCATTGCTGCGCGCATTCGGGTTGAACGACGGATAATTGACCATCGCCAACACGTCACCGGTCGGAATATCGAGAATCACCATCGATCCGCTCGAAGCGGAGTGCTCGAACATCGCCGCCTTCAGTTCGCGATAGGCGAGGTACTGGATGCGCCGATCGAGCGTCAGTTTCAGCGTCTGGCCGGGCATCGCTGCGCGGATTTCTTCCACTGTCTCGACAACTTCGCCGCGGCGATTCTTGATCACCCGCTTGACACCAGGGTGGCCGACCAACGCCGCGTTGTAGGCGAGTTCCATGCCTTCCTGGCCGTCGTCGTCCACGTTGGTGACACCGAGTACATGCGCGAACACTTCGCCGCCGGGATAGAAGCGCTGGTATTCGCGTTGCGCATGCACGCCGGGGATTTTGAGGGCAAGCACCGACTCGGCCGCTTCCGGCGTCATGTGTCGCGTGAGGTACATGAATTCAAGATGCTTTCGATCGGTGATGCGCTTGACGAGCTCGGTCGGCGGCGTGTTCATCGCCTGCGCCAGCGTCGCGATGCGCGCGGCGTCTTCGAGCAGGGTCTGCGGATGCAGCCACAGCGAAACCATCGGCGTCGAGATCGCGAGCGGTTCGCCCAAGCGATCGGTGATCATGCCGCGCGACGCCGGAATCTCGATGTCACGCAAGAAGCGGGCATCGCCCTGATCCTGATAGAACTCGCGCTTCAAAACCTGCATCTGGAAGGCGCGCGCGACCAGCGCAAAGGCGCAGCTGCCGAGCACGACAACGACCATCATCAGGCGCATGCGCGGCATCACGGAGGCGGGACGAACGTTACGCATGCGCGCACCCCGCACCGTGAACCTCAGACAGCACAAAACGCACCCGCTCCGTCTTCCGGAACGCGTGGCTTCCCGGACACATCGCGAACGATGCATCACGGCGGCACACCAGCAGTTGCAAGCCCTGCCGGGTGTTGGCGTGAGTTGTCTTCCCCCTCACTGCCTTGCTTCCTCAGTTTCTGATCACCACGGTTTCCGCAGGCCCCGGGAACACCATTCCCAGTTGACTGCGGGCGATCTGCTCGAGTCGGTTTGTATCGGTCCAGGTCGCCTGCTCGAGCTGCAGTCGCCCAAACTCCGTATTCAATTCATCGCGCTCGCTTTCGAGTTTCGACAGCTCGATAAACGCACCTCGGCTTTGCTGCCGGGCGTGCACGACACTCAACGCACTGGCCACGCAAGCGACCAGCAACAACATCAGCACTGCGGCCCGCGCACTCATCGCACGCGCTCCGCGACCCGCAACACCGCACTGCGCGAACGCGGGTTTGCAGCCAGCTCTGCATCGCTCGCCGTCACCGGTTTGCCGATGACGCGAAAACGCAGGGCACTTTCCGGTGCGGGCGGCAAGCCGCGTCGCACCGGCACTCGTTCGGCATCGCCCCGCATGAAGCGCTTGACGATGCGGTCCTCAAGCGAATGGAAACTGATCACCGCCAGCCGCCCTCCTGCCTTCAATCTCGCCGCTGCGCCCTCGAGCCCAGCTTCGATGTCTTCAAGCTCGCGATTCACCAGGATGCGCAAACCCTGAAAGGTGCGCGTCGCCGGGTGCTTCGCCATCCAACCGCCACCCAGCGCCTTCGCGACCACCGTCGCCAACTGCGCGGTGCGTTCGATCGGTGCCTCGGCCCGCGCCGCCACGATGAAGCGGGCGATGCGGCGGCTTTGTTTCTCTTCGCCGTACGTGAACAACGCATCGGCGATGTCGCGTTCACCCGCTTTTGCAAGCCACGTCGCGACGCTTTCGCCGCGGCTCGTGTCCATGCGCATGTCGAGCGGACCGTCCTTCTGAAAACTGAACCCGCGTTCGGGTGCGTCGATCTGCGGCGATGAAACGCCGAGATCGAACAGCACGCCGTCGAGTCCATTCGCGGTCGCGTCCCAATCGGTCAGGCTGGCGAAGCTCTCGTGTCGATACACGACACGCGAATCCCGCTCGGCCCATTCGGCGGCGACCTTGATCGCCTCCGGGTCCTTGTCCATCACCAGCAAGCGACCCGATGGTCCGAGTCGCGCCAACATCTCGGCAGCGTGTCCGCCGCGCCCGAACGTGCCATCGAGGTAAGTCCCATCCGGCTGAATGTCCAAGGCCGCGAGCGTTTCGTCCCGCAACACCGGTACGTGCACACCCGCCTGCCCTGCCTTGCCGACGACAGCGCTCGCGCGCTCCGCTGCCATCACAAACTCAGCTTCATCATCTCGGGCGTGACTGCGCCTTCGCCGATCGTCATCGCGACCTGACGTTGATGCGCCTCCTCCGCCCACAACTCGAATTTCGATCCCATGCCGAGCAGCACCGCGTTCTTGCCGAGCGATGTCGCCGTGCGTTGGCTCGCCGGAACCAGCACGCGTCCATTGCCATCGACATCGACATGGGTGGCGGCGCCGACCAGCTTCAACTGCAGATTGCGATGGGCGGCGACGGTGCGGGTCAAACCATTCACTTCGTCACGTACCTTTTCCCAATCGCGCACCGGCAATAGCCAC
>JAYUXS010000381.1:0-3307 GCA_043752845.1 Lysobacterales bacterium
ATGCGCTGCTGCTGGCGGTGGAAGTGAATGGCGCGCTCGGCGAATCCACGGTGATCGACGGCATGACGTTTTCGAGCCGCAACGATCTTGATCGGGTCGCCCGCATCGCCGCGAAATACGACCTGATCATGATTCCGATCTGGCTCGACCTGCCCGCGAATGTCGCCAAGGCGCGGATCAGCGCCGACCGCCATTCCGGACGCTATCACCCGGCCGACGACCGCACCCCGGCACTCGTCGACGCCGTGCTCGCACGCTTCGAACGTCCGCTACCGACAGTGCCGGTGATCGACGCCATGCTGCCAGTGGAGACCGTGCGTGACGTAGCCGAGCAGATCATCGCGCAGCGGACGCTGCAGGTGCGCTGAAGGCATTGGCGCTAACGGAAAGCGCGCTTCACCAGGTCGCTGCGCGACGCAGAAACCACACCGCTATGCTGAATCGATCCTGCGTCGCCGGCAGTACTTCATGTGGAAAGCGTTCGCTGCGGAAGAACACGGCGCGCGCACCTGACGGCGGAATGTCGAAGCATGCATCGCCATCGTGAATGCGCAATTCGCCGCCAGCGTCTGTCGGCCATTGCGGGTTCAAATAGATCACGCACGAGACCACGCGCTGGTCGTTTTCGCGAAAGCGGTCGAGGTGGCGACCATAACGTGCACCCGGCGCGTAGTGCGCGTAATGGCATTCGATCTGCTCAAGGCCTGCAAACAGCGCCAGGTTGAGCGCATGGCGCAGGTCATCGAGCTGCGTCAGCAGACGGCGTTCGTTTGGGTCGGTGGTGTCGGCAGCGATCCAGCGCGTGCGATCACCGCGCAGTGCCGGTTGCAATTGCGTGCCCTCGCCGTGGCCGACGCGCGCGGGCGCGAGTTCGCGACGCAGTGCATTGGCGCGCAACGCGCTGCACAACGACATACCGATGAATCCGTCGATGACAACCCAGCCGATATCCGCCAGCGCATCGGCAATTTGCGCGTGATCGAGTTCTGCCATCAGCGATTGGCGAGCGTCAGGAAATCCGGGCTGACGATCAGACGCACGGCATCGAGGCGCAGGCGAGATTCCGGCAGCAGTTCGTGCAATTGCTGCTTCTCTTCGACGGCTGCGGCGATTTCCTCGGGGCGTACACCGGGATTGACCGCCGCCAACGCAGTGAGCCGCTCGATTTCGGCATCGAGCGCGGCATCGGCCGCGAGCATGGCGTTCTCGACTTCACGCCGCGTCAATCGCTCGACCTTGGCTTGCGCGGTCTTCAGCATGGGCGGCACCAGCTGATTCATCACGCGACGCAATTTCGACAGGTCGATACTGAGCTCGCCGGCCTTGCGGCGCGCGTCTTCCGATGGCTCGAACTCGGGTCGTTCGGTGAGCTTTGAATCGACTACAGCGCGCAGCGGCAGCGGCGGCAGGAAGCGATCGACATGCAGTTTCACCGGCGCCACGCATTCCAGCAGGAATAACGCCTCAAGCAGCGCCGAACGCGGCGGCAGGGCCGGATCAACGAGAAACGCGGCATTGCCGGTTTCCGCCGACAGCAGCATATCAAGCGCGCCCTGCACCATCGGATGATCGAGGCGCAGGAACAGCACGTCTTCGCGCGACAGCGCCGTGGCGCGATCAAACGTCGCCTGCCGCGGCCCGCGCTCGAAACCCGGGAACGCCTCGGTGCTCAGAAACTCCGGATCAAGCAGATGGATGGTGTCGCTTAGCTCTTCAGCGTTGATGCCGAATTGCTCGAACAGCTTGAGCAGGAATTCGTCGCGCGCATGATCGGCATCGTCTTCACGCAAGGCCGCCTGCAGGCGCGCATCCGGCGCCGCACGTTGTGTTGCGAGTTCGAGCAGTCGATCACGACCCTGGGCAATTGCTGCGGCAAGTTCCAGATGCGCGGCACGTGTGCGCGCGATCAGTGATTCAAGCGCTTCTTCGGCCGCCGAATGGCGTGCCGCATATTCACGCGCGACATGCAGCAGTTCCGGCCCGAAGCGGCGCAACAACTCGCGGCCGTCTTGCGGGCTGACGCGAAACGCATCGAGGCCTTCGTCGAACCAGCGCAGCATCGCTTCCTGGGCGCTGTGGTGGAATTTCGCGAAATGCAGGTTGACGTCGCGCTTCTGGCCGATACGGTCGAGTCGGCCAATGCGCTGTTCGAGCTGGTCGGGATCGGCGGGCAAGTCCCAGAACACGAGGTGGCTCGCGAACTGGAAGTTGCGGCCTTCCGAACCGATCTCCGCGCAAAGCATCAGGCGTGCGCCTTCCGGATTCTGGAAGAACGCGGCATTGCGGTCGCGCTGGACGATGCTCATGCCCTCGTGGAAACGGGCCACGGCGACGCCGCTGGCGCCGCGCAGCGCTTCTTCGAGCGCCAGCACCTTGGCCTGACTGCGGCAGATAAGCAGGAACTTGTCGGCCGGGAATTCGTCGAGCAACCCGATCAGGAATGCGAGACGCGGATCGCGCGCATAGTTCAATGGCAGCGCATGCGCGTGTTCGTCGACATCACTTTGAAATTCGGCGAGCAGATGACCGTGCAGTTCATCATTCAACTGCTCGTCGGGCAACGTGACCAAATGCGGCACGCGCTTCGGGAAACCACCGACGACCGCGCGCCGATTGCGAAACATCACGCGACCGGTGCCGTGGCGATCAATCAGGGCGGCAAGCATGGCATCGCGCGCGTCGTCGTCTTCCGGCATCGGCGCGGTGTCGCCGAGCGTCGCGGTCAGCGTGTGCTGATGTTCGCTGGCCAGCGCTCCGCCGTCGATGATCGCCGCCGCAAGCGCCGACAACTTCGCGTATTCGACTGTCTCTTGCTGGAACGCCACTAGATCGTGGTAACGCGCCGGATCAAGCAGTCGCAGGCGCGCGAAATGTCCGGTGCGCCCGAGTTGCTCGGGTGTCGCCGTCAGCAGCACCACGCCTGGCGTGCGTTTGGCGAGCGCTTCGACGAGCACGTATTCGGAACTCTCTTCTTCCGGCGACCACGACAAATGGTGCGCCTCGTCAACCACCAGCAGATCCCAGCCCGCGGTCACGAGTTGTTTGGCACGCTCCGGGCTCGATACCAGGAACGCGCTGTCGGTGATCACCAGTTCGTCGTCCTGAAACGGATTGCGGCCCTCGGCATTCAGTTCGATCGCTTCGACACGCTCGGCGTCGTAGATCGAGAAGCTGAGATTGAAACGTCGCAACAGTTCGACGAACCACTGATAGACGAGGGTTTCCGGAACCAGCACCAGCACGCGACCGGCACGACCACTGGCGATCTGGCGGGCGATGATGAGGCCGGCTTCGATGGTCTTGCCGA
>JAYUXS010000382.1:0-3306 GCA_043752845.1 Lysobacterales bacterium
GCAGTCGGTCGAGGACAAGGACCTCGGCGATGCACAACCGCTGTTTTCCACGACCAATGATCGCTGGCTGCTGCCGTCCAGAGAAAGCCAGTATAGCGCGGCCATCGCCAACATCGGCGCATATCACACGCGACTGAACGGCAACGACGCGCTGAATGGACAGTTTTACGCCCGCGCCGACAATCTCGCGAGCTATCTGGCCATGGTTGAAGGCCGGTTCGGCAGTCTGTCGCAGCGCCTTTCCGCCACAGTCGGACCGATTCGTCACGAAACCGATTTGGCGAATGATCCGAATGCCCGTCAATCGAAGCCAGCCGAAGGCCAACGCAAAGTACGCACAGCCTGGCGCGACATCGAATACGACTTCGCGGCGGTGCTCGGGGACAAGAATGCCGAGGTCACCCTGCGCCAGATCATCAGTGAACTTGAAGCGACGCAGGACCCACTCGGCAACCCGATGATCATGAACGGCTCGCCGTATGGATTTTTCGCCAACCATTCACTGGTGATGGCCGATTGCATCGCGCGCGCGAACGCATCGCTGATCGAGATGCGCAAGCTGCTCGAACGCGGCTAAACCAGCAGTCGCGGCGCGAACACCTGCGATTCTTTCAAGCTGCCGGCAAGCCGCAACGCTTGCGCCAAGGTGCGCGCGCTGGCGCTGCGCCCAGCTAGCGTCGTCGAAGCAAGATAGAACACGCGCATCGCCAGACGCATCTCGGCCAGCGCCAGGTGATCGGGAATCGCGTCTTCGTGCAGATCGCCGTCGAGCCAGTCGATCAGCATCGACAATACGTCTTCGCCAGCACCGGTCTGCTGCGTGGCCTCGCGCAGGGACAGGGCGATGCGCGCTGGCCGGTGCCCGAAGTTGCGAAACAGTTCTGTGGCCAGATGCGCCATGACCGTCTGGAACACCTTGTGCGCGGCCGGGACCGAGACATGCGGCGCGACTAGCGAAGAATCCGGCACCGAATGCAGTCCGAAATCGGCGAAGGCGCTGATCTCGGCCGGAATCGGCGCATCGTCGACCGTTTCCTCCATGCCGACCAGATGCGCCGGATAGCGCGAGAGTGCATCGTAGGATTTGGCCAGCGCGAAATACATCGCCTTCGCAACCTTCTGCCGTTCGGCCTCGTTGACGAGTTTGCGCAGGGCCGCATGCAGCAGAAAGCGATTGACCAGAAACTTCGGCTCGGTCGCGCAAAACGTTTCGCAGAAACTGAAGATGTCGTGCACGCGGTTGGCATCGTTCAGCACATCGGTCAACGCCGTGTACGTCGCGCGTCGGCGGTGATTCACGCCGATCGCGGGAGGACTGCCACCACCGATCATTTGCTGGGCCATGGCTCAATGATACGCATCAACGTCATGCGATGTACAAGCGTCATCAGAACTGCGGCTTGTCGGGCTCGGACTGATAACGCGCGATCGACGCAAGGATTTCCTGACGTGCGGCATCGGGACCGGCCCAGCCTTCCACCTTCACCCATTTGCCCTTTTCAAGATCCTTGTAGTGCTCGAAGAAATGCTGGATGCGGTCGCGCGTCAACTCGGGCAGATCGTCGATCGTCAGCACGCTGGCATAGGCGGGAAACACCTTGTTGATCGGCACGGCGATGATTTTCGTGTCCTCCCCGGCTTCATCGGTCATCTGCAACATGCCGACCGGACGACAGCGGATTACACAGCCGGGAATCAACGGCAATGGCATCACCACCAGTACATCGGCCGGGTCGCCATCGCCGGACAGCGTATGTGGGATATAGCCGTAGTTGCAGGGATAACGCATCGGCGTGGTCAACACGCGGTCGACGAAAATCGCGCCGGTCTGCTTGTCCACCTCGTATTTCACCGGCTCCGAATTCATCGGAATCTCGATGATCACATTGATGTCGTCCGGCACCTGACGACCGGAATCAACCAGATCCAACCTCATGAGCTACTCCTGCAAGCAAGGCGCTGAAGTCTAGCCGCGGCGCATCCGAACAGGCACTCTAGCGGCCACGAAGACCCGGTATCTGCCCATGAAACCCGACGTTCAATCCTTCTTCGACGCGGACACCTGCACCTTCACGCATCTGCTGACCGCGCCCGGATCAGATCAGGCGGTGATCATCGACCCGGTGCTCGACTATGACGCTGCGTCCGCGCGCGTCAGTACACGATCGGCGGACGCTCTGCTCGACACATTGGCCACGCGCCAGCTCAAGCTCGCCTGGATCATTGAGACCCATGCCCACGCCGACCATCTGACGGCCGGGGACTATCTGCGGCGCAAGACTGGCGCGGGGATCGCGATCGGACGCGGCATCGTCGACGTGCAGCAGCACTTCAAGACCGTGTTCGGACTCGACGATGGCTTTGTCGCAGACGGTTCGCAATTCGACCGTCTGCTCGATGATGGGGATGTGCTGCACTTCGGCGACATGACGATTGCGGCAGTCGCCACACCGGGACATACGCCCGACAGTCTGAGCTACCGCATCGGCGACGCGCTGTTCGTCGGAGATACCGTGTTTGCGCCGGATGTCGGCACGGCACGCTGCGATTTTCCCGGTGGTGACGCCGCAACCCTGTTCGCATCGATCCAGAAGCTCTATGCGCTGCCCGACGACACGCGCGTATTCCTGTGCCACGACTATCCGCCGCAAGGACGCGCGCCGCACGCCGAATACACCCTGCGCGAGATCGCCGAGGGCAATAGTCAGTTGCGCCGCGACACGCCGCGCGACGAATACGTCGCCTTCCGCGAACAACGCGACCGCACCCTTTCCATGCCGCGCCTGATCCTCCCCGCTCTGCAGATCAACATCCGCGCCGGCGCCCTGCCGCCGCAAAATGCCAACGGGCTGCGCTATCTGCGCTTGCCGTTGTTGACGCCGACGGCATGAATTGCACCCGAGATCACGCGCAAGCGCGCTCCGTGTGCACCGAAATTGCGATCTTCAAATACGAATTTTCGCAGCCGATAATCATCGAACATCCGATTGGCCCGCACCCCTCGACTGGGCGTGCTGCGTCCCATGCATCCACCGATCGGGCACCTCGCATCACGCCGCGCGCGCTTCAGCGCTGCAGGGCGAATCCATCTGGTGACCACGACCACAGTCGGCCGGGTGCGCCTATTTGACGATCATGTGGCGGCGGCAACCGCGTTCACCACGCTTTGCAATGGGTGCGAACCCGCCGACGTCGGTGTCCGCAATCGCGGGGGACGAATGCCGGCGCGCTGGCTTTCGTAGGAGCGCCCTCGGGCGCGATCTTTTGTGTGCGAACAAACCCCACAAAAAACCCCGCCGAAGCGGG
>JAYUXS010000383.1:0-3306 GCA_043752845.1 Lysobacterales bacterium
GCTGCCTTCGATGACCTGTCCATCCTGCACCCCTCGCCGAAATACGCGAGACTGCAGCGCGCGGCGCAGAGTTGGAAGGTGGGTTCACCGGACGCTTACACTCAGACCCCAATCCCATGAATGCGATTCCTTCGTTTACGGCCACACAACTCAAGAACGAAACGGGCAGCGTGCTGGAACGAGCAGCGCGTGGCCCCGTGAAACTCACCAGCCATGGCCGCCCTAGGGCTTATATCGTTCCCGCAGAGACGTTCGAGCGATTGATCGCACTCGAAGAAGTCGAAATCGCCAAGCGTGCCAAGCTTGCGTTGAAGGCAGGAATGATTGGCTCGGAAGCGTCGATGGCCCTTATCCAGAGCATGCTCAATGCGCCAGGTAAACCTGTCCCGGGACGCGGAAAAATCGCTGCACCGCGTCCCGACGAAACATCACCGACAACTGGCCGAAAAACTGTTGCAACTCGCAGCCGATCCGCGTCCAAATGATTCGAAGAAGCTGAAAGACAGCGCGTTCTTTCGGGTCGATGTCGGGGAATACCGTATCGGCTATGTCTTCGGAAAAGACATGGTCGATGTCGCATTGATCGAGCAACGTGACAAAGTCTATCGCCGCCTGACACGGCGATTAGGTCGTTGAGTAAATACTGCCGTCAAGCTGGCCAGTACAGCTTCCGAAGCGGTACAAGCCTGCGACTCTCTGAATCCATTTTTTCATAGTAGTCGAGGACCGCAGTCACCAAGTCATCGAGATCCATCAACATCAGTGGAATTGTCGCGCGGTCTGCTTCGTAACGAGCCTCTCTGGTGAAGCCTCCGCTGCTGACGTAGAGCCCTTTGTCCTCACGGTGCCGACCACCAAGGAAGCTGCGGACCTCCTGAGCTCCCATCGCATTGCCTGGCCGATGTTTCACCTCGACCACGATTCGCGGACTTTCAAACCCGAATCCGTCGGGTGACGCGACGATGTCTTTCCCGCGATCAGGCCCGAGCGGTGAAACGCGCGTCTTGTAACCCATGGCTCTCAGCAATCCCGCAACAAGCTCTTGCATCTCGTCCCACGGCAATCTCGTCAGCCGATCTTTGATGAACTCGACACTCTTGTTCTGTACGTCCCGATAGATGTCCTCGACCTGCTGAACCTCTTCGGAAACGTCTTGAATTATCGGCGTCACAGTCCCGCCACTGGCGAGACGCTCTATCTCCGCTGCGATTTCCTGAGGCACAAGGAAAAGTGTAGCAATGGCGCCGAGACTGTTGCGCGCAGCAACTGAGAGCGCATCGCGACCGACCTGCCCTCGCCACGACACATTGCGCAGATTCGGATGCTCAGGCGAACGGTCAAGAGCATAAATGTAGTCACTCTGAATGGTGCCGACCCAGTAGGTGCGCTCGGCCGGGCTGTAGGTCACTACGCCATCGCCAATTTTCAGCTCACGAACAAATCGAAAGGCCTGACCAGCAGCAGCCGCTGTCTGCGCCTTGGAATTGCTCGGAGACACGCGTGCCACCTCCCTGCTGAAATCCTCGCGCGTGCGAAGCGGCGACATATCTCCCATTTCCTGCCATCCAATGGTGACGACTGACTGCGCACGAAATGCATCGATACGCCAACCGCCTTCACCCGCCCTCACCATCCACATGTTCGGTTTCATGCCGTCGATCCTTGAGCCATAGGCCGACCAAGGCTATCGCGCGATAGCGTCGCCGACCATCACTCCCCCGTCTGCAACCGCCACAGCGCGGCGTAGGTGCCGTTGACGGCGACGAGTTGGTCGTGGGTGCCGGATTCGAGCAATCGGCCGGACTCGATGACATGGATGCGGTCGGCGTGGCGCACGGTCGAGAGTCGGTGGGCGACGACAATCGTGGTGCGGCCTTTGGAGACGCGGTCTAGCGAGCGTTGAATCGCCGCTTCGGTTTCGTTGTCGACGGCCGACGTGGCTTCGTCGAGGATCAGGATCGCGGGATCGCGATACAGCGCACGCGCGAGTGCGATGCGTTGGCGTTGGCCGCCGGAAAGATTGGCGCCGCGTTCGCCGACCGGGCTCGAATACGCGTTCGGCATGTTGACGATGAACTCGTGCGCTTCAGCGGCGCGTGCCGCGGTTTCGATGCGCGCGAGGTCGTGGTCGCGTTCACCGTAGGCGATGTTGTCGGCGATGGTGCCATCGGTCAGGAACGGTTCCTGGGCGACATAGCCGATGCGCTTGCGCAAGGCTTGGGGATCGATCGCGGCGATGTCTTCGCCATCGAGCAGGATGCGGCCACTGACCGGATCGTGAAAGCGCAGCAGCAACTTCAGCAAGGTGCTCTTGCCACTGCCGGTGCCGCCGACCAGGGCAATGGTTTTCCCGGCCGGGATGTCGAGCGTGATATCAATCAGCGTCGGCGCATCGGCATAGGCGAAACTGATCTGCTCGAAGCGCAAGCCGCCTTGCGGACGCTGCGCGATCGCTTGCACACCGCGCGTCGGGATCTGCGTCTCCAATAGATCCATGACCCGATTCACCGACGCCATCGCGCGCTGATACAGGTCGGTCATGTCGGCCAAACGCGTCATCGGCCAGAGCAGGCGCTGGGTCAGATACACAAGCGCGGAATAGCTGCCGACACCGATCTCGCCACGCAGGGCCAGCGCACCGCCGTACAACAGCGTCGCGACAAAGCCGGCCAAGATGGCCATGCGGATCACCGGCGTGATCGCCGCAGACACGCGAATCGCGTCGGCATTGCGCGCGCGGAATTGATCCGACGCCGCGCGCACATGCTCGCTCTCGAAGGCTTCCGCGGTATAGGCCTGAATCGTGGCCATGCCGGCCAGATTGTTGTTGAGTCGATTCGACACGAGCGCCGCGGCATCGCGTGCCGACGCATAGCGCGGATACAGTCGCCGCTGGAACCAGAATGCGCCGAACAGGATCAGCGGAATCGGCAGCAGCGCGAGCACCGCGAGCTTGCTGGTGATCACGAAGAACACCGCGCCGACCATGATCGACGAACAGAACACCTGGATCAGATCGTTCGCACCGGTATTGAGAAAACGCTCGATCTGGTTCACGTCCTCGTTCATCAGCGCCATCAGCTTGCCACTGCGTTCGCGCGCGATGAAATCCGGCGGCAGCTTCTGCACATGCGTATACGCCGCCTGGCGCAACTCATGCTGTAGATCCTGCGCCAGCCCACGCCACTTCAACGCGTAGAGATACTCGAAGCCCGATTCCGCGACCCAGATCACCACCGTCAACGCGACCAGCCACCACAACTGCGTCATCGGGTCGATGATGCCAAGCCCAGCGAGAAACGACTG
>JAYUXS010000384.1:0-3305 GCA_043752845.1 Lysobacterales bacterium
CATGCGCTTGCCGTCGCTGGTCGCGACCCAGGCATCGCCATTGTCGTGGCCGATGATGCTGTAGGGCACCAGATCCATATCCTTCGTCACTTCGGCGTCAGTGAACTTGCGGCCGATCAGGCGCTTCACCGCGTAGAACGTGTTCTTCGGGTTGGTCACGCCCTGGCGCTTGGCAGCGGCACCGACGATGACTTCGCCGTCCTTCGCGAAGGCGACGATCGACGGCGTGGTGCGATCACCCTCGGAATTCTCGATCACGCGCACGGTGCCACCGTCCATGATTGCGACGCAGCTGTTGGTGGTGCCGAGGTCGATACCAATGATCTTGCCCATGAAGGTTCTCCGGAAATTTAGAATGCCTTGCGGCGGATGGCGCTGTTATGAGGCTGATGTGGAAAGGTTCAAGGGGCCGGGATGCTTAGGCGTGTTCAGGCGGCAACGGATCAGTGGCGATCGTGACCATGGCTGGCCGGATCAGACGTTCGTGCAAGCGATAGCCGCGCTGAAACACGTCGATGATCGTCCCGGCTGCCTTGTCGCGACTCGGGACCATGGCCATGGCTTGATGCCACTCGGGATTGAACGCTTCGCCAACCGGATCAAGGCGCTTCAGGCCATGCTGTTCGGCCGCCTTCAGCAGCAGCTTGAGCGTCAAATCCATGCCTTCGAACAATCGCCCGGCGTCGCTGCCGCCTTGGGTCAGGCCCATTTCCAAGCCATCGACGACCGGCATCAGGTCATTCAACAACTTCTCGACGCCAAACTTGCGCGCACTGTCGACATCACGCGCCGCACGCTTGCGCTGGTTGTCCATCTCGGCGAGCAGGCGCACCTGCTCGTCCTTCGCGGCGCCCAACTGCTCCTGCAGGTCGCGCACGCGCGCTTCGAGTTCCGCTGGCGTAGCCGGTCCAAAATCGTCGGTGTCGTCCGCCATCGTGGATTCCTGGTTCATTACATTCTCCGTGCCGCAGCCAGAACGGCCGCATCGCCCCGCCGCCTAATGGGGCGGGCATTCCGGGATTTCAAGGCGAAAGCGAGCGACGTCAGTGCCGAAACGTCGTCAGCTGGCCGCGGTCAGCGCCCGCGACAGCATCTGTGCGGTGGTCTGAACCACCGGGATGACGCGGTCGTAGTCCATGCGGGTGGGGCCGATGACGCCGATCACGCCGAGGGTCTTGCCGTCGGCGCCGTAGGGCGCGGTGACGACGCTGCAGCCGCCGAGCGGGGCGAACCCGGATTCGTCGCCGATGAACAAGCGCACGCCTTCGGCATGGATGCAGCCGTCGAGCAGCTTCGCGATCTCGCGCTTGCGGTTGAAAGCCTCGAACAGCTCGCGCAGGCGATCGACGCTGGCGAGCTCGGACAGGCCCATCAGATTGGTCTGACCGCTGACCACGAAGGCTTCGCGCGAAGGCACATGAAACGAGGCGTTGGCGAGCTCGATGGCCGAGCGCAGCACGCGGTCGATCGAATCGCGCGCCGCCTCCATCTCGGCGACGATGCGACGGCGGATCTCGTCGATCGGCAGCCCTGAAAAATTCTGGTTCAGGAAATTTGCCAGCTGTTCCAATTCGCCGGGTGTATAGGCGCGCGGCAGGTCGAGCACGCGGTTCTGCACTTCGTTGTCGGTGAACACCAGGATCACCAGCACCCGACATGGCGCGAGCTGCACGAAATCGATCTGCCGGAAGGCGAATTGCTCGCGCTTCGGTACCGTCACCAGCCCAACGAAGTGGGTCAACTGACTCAACACGCCGGAAACCCGACCGAGCATTTCCTGAGTACTGGTGCCGGGCGGAATTTCGCGCTGCATCGCGTCCAATTCATCCGGCCGCGGCGCCTGCAGTTGCAACAGCGTATCGACGAACAGACGATAACCCTGCGCCGTAGGAATGCGTCCGGCCGAGGTATGCGGCGCCGTGATCAGGCCAATCTCTTCAAGATCAGAGAGCACGTTGCGAATCGTCGCCGGGCTGAGATCAAGGCCGGAATGGCGCGCCAGCGTGCGTGAACCGACCGGTTCACCGTCGCGGATGTACTGCGCGATCAGCGTGCGCAGCAGATGGCGGGCACGGGCATCCAGTTGGTTGGGCAGGGGTCGACGCATGGTGCCGCAGATGTCGGGGTCGTTTCGACGCTATCAATGGCCTCGGCCGCGGTCAAACCGCGATTTCAACGCGATCCAGGTTCTCCCCTACACTCGCCGTCAATTGAGACGATGGACTGGGGGACATGGAACAGTCCGCGCTACTGTACTTTGCGAGCGCCCTGATCCTTCTGACGAATGCGGCAACCCTGTCCGCGCTCGCCACCAGCAGTGCGCTGCGCACCACGCTGTGGCTTGACTGGCGCCTACAACCGGCGTGCGTTCTTCGAATACGCGAAGACGCAACTCGTTTCCGATACCCGTCCACCCGCCATCCTGATAATGCTGGACGTCGATCATTTCAAGCTGATCAACGATGCCCACGGACATCTGGCCGGCGATCACGTGCTGGCCCACAGTGTGCGTTGCGCATGGTCTGTCGTCGGCACCGAGGGTTTGGTCGGTCGCTTGGGCGGCGAGAAGTTCGCCGTGTTGAGGACGACCAGCGCGCTCGACGCCGCAGCAGCCAGCGAACGGCTGCGCACCGCAGTTGCTGCTGCCGGCAGCGCGGCCATTGCTGCGTGACGTCGTCATCCGGCTTTGCTAGCCTCGTCTCCTTATGCTGCGTAGCCTCTTCGTCAAAGATTTTGCCATTATCGACTTCGCTGAAGTGAGCTTCGGCGCCGGAATGAGTGTGCTCACCGGCGAAACCGGTGCCGGCAAGAGCCTGCTTGTCGATGCATTGATGCTGCTTGCGGGCGGGCGCGGTGACGCCGGTGTCGTGCGCCACGGTGCCGAACGTGCCGAGTTGTCCGCCGAATTCGATATTCGCGCCCTGCCCGCAGCCCGCGCCTGGCTCGCCGAACAGGAACTCGATGACGACGAGCAGCTGCGACTGCGTCGCGTCATTCGCGCGGACGGCACGTCGCGTTCATGGATCAATGATCGTCCGGTATCACTCGCGAATTTGCGCGATGCGGCGGCCTTGCTGGTCGAGATTCATGGCCAGCATGAGCATCAGGCGCTGTTGTCGCGCAAGCACCAGCTCGCCCTGCTCGATGCCTTTGCCGCACATCCCGAGCGGCTCGCCGATGTCGCCCGCGCGGCACGGCGTATCAGCGAAATCGACCAGCAACTCACCGAACTCGCGGCGGCGGAAAAAGGCGACCCGGATCGTCTCGACTACCTGCGCTTCCAGCATCAAGAATTGAAGAAACAC
>JAYUXS010000385.1:0-3302 GCA_043752845.1 Lysobacterales bacterium
ATGCACTGAACAGCGACGATGCCGCACTGCTACGCACCCTGATCGCACAACGCGACGGCCAACTGCAGCGCCTGTACGCCGAGAACGCACAACTGCTGCAAGCACAGGAGCGCGGCTTCACCGGGCAACTGCTGTATCTGCTAAAGCGCGTCTACGTTCGGTACCGGCGCTGATCAGGATCAAGTAGTCATCCGGCCGTGGCGAAAGTGAAGAACGATTGGGCGGTCGGCTTAAAGAGACAATAGAGACGTGTCTCACGTTGGCCTGCGATCTTCGCGCAGAATGCTTCCGTCATGGTCCATGTGCCAAGAGTGCCCCTCACCCCAGATCATTGCCCCAATAGTTTCGTTGTGAAGTGTCCGGAATGCTTCCCTGTGAGGCCAAGAGATGAAGCAATGCCGGTGCATCGCCGAGTCTGAGAAGCGCCACAGCAGATGTCCTTCATCGTGGATGAAGTGCTGGGTGCTAACAATATCTGCGTCATCAACTATTGCCTTGCCGCAAATGGAGCACGGCGTCTTGCCGAGAATTACCATGGCCATAAGTGTCCTCAGCCAAGCACCAAAAAGAATCTTTTGAACGGTTCGTCCGCGAAAGCTTCAGAAAGAGTCTAGGGCAATCTTTGCGACCATAGAATTTGTACGATCGACGCGCCTTCAGTGGGATCGAAACCTCATGAAACACGTGCTCTTTGTCTGTAGCCGCAACCGCCTGCGCAGCCCAACTGCGGAGCAGGTGTTTGCGGAGTTTTCGGGGATCGAGGTGGCTTCGGCGGGGACGGATCAGGATGCGGAGAATCCGATGACGCCGGAACTGGTTGCCTGGGCGCAGTTGATTTTCGTGATGGAGGCGCCCCATCGCGACAAGTTGCGGCAGCGGTTTCGGGCGGCGATCACGACGCAGCGCATCGTCTGCCTGAATATCCCCGACGACTACACGTTCATGCAGCCGGAACTGGTCGCGGCTCTCAAGCGCAAGGTGATGCCGCATCTGATGGCGCGCTGAAGCCGGGCTTCAGCCTTCGGTCGCGTCCGCCGAGGTGCCGCGACGATCGTCCTGATGCAGAGAGGTGCCGCGGACTTCGCCACGCAGTTCGGCGAGTTCGCGCATCAGCGTCTCGATGTTCACTTCGTTCTTCAGATTGATCTTGTAATCGGTCTCGGCGCGGGCTCGGTCCTTCAGCGACTGGCGGTTCTGGCTCATCACGATCAACGGGCCCGCACGCGCGGACAGCAGTTCGTTGGTTTCGCGCAGGCGTTCGCTCATGGTGCGCAAGATGGCCATCGCCGCCGCCGGTCGGCGTTCGAGATAACGCGTCAGTGTGTCGTGTTTGAGTTCGAGCAGCTGCGCGTCGGTGGTCGCGACCGCGCTGGCGCTGCGCGGCTTCGCGTCGAACAGGGCGAGTTCGCCGAAGTACTCACCGCGGCTGATGTCTTTCAGCGAAATTCGCTGCGAGGCCTGTCCGGGCAGATGGATGTTCACGTCGCCACGCACGACGACGTACATCGCATCGCCGACATCGCCGAGCGCGAAGATCATCGCGCCGGCCTTGAAGTCGCGGGAAGCGACGGTCGTGGACAGCGCCGTGAGGTCGTCTTCGCTCAGGCTCGCGAACATCGGGATCGAGCGCAACAGATCCAGTGATTCCATGGTCAAGTCTCCGCCTTGCGTCGGAATTTTTCAAAGTCGGGCAAGCCCCAGGGACGCACGCCGAGTACCAAGCTAAGTCCCACGCGTTCGGTCACCGGCAGCACGCTGTCGTGGGCCATCAGCGCGTCGAATTCGCGCGCCAGTTCCTGCAGGCGTTGCTTCAACAATTGCCCGGTCGGGCGCGACACCATGCCGGCCAGCAACAACACCTGTTCGTTTTCGCCGGCGAACGGCCGTGCAAAAAATTCGGGAATCAGCTTCTTTGCGAACAGACGCATCACCGGGCCGTTTTCGCGCCAACGGAAATTGCGTGCAGTACGCAACTTGGCGCGATTGTCCGGCTGCAGTTCGATGATGCCCATCCGGTCCAGACGCACCAGCAAGCCGATCCATTCCGGCTTGGTGAAGGTGTAGCGACGCAGCACGTCGGCTTCGCGCCAGCGGTTGAGCGCCAGATACAGGGTCAGGAACAGGCGCGGGTCGCTGACCAGTTCTTCTTCCTGTTCCTCGCTCAAGACCGACAGCGGCTCGTGCTCGGAACGCGAATGTTCGACCAGTTCGGACAGTCCGATGTTGAGCACTTCGCAGATTTCCTCGAGCCGCGTCAGCGTCATCGTTTCCTGCGAAAACATGCGCTTGACCGAGGCCTCGCTGAGATCGATGCGGGTCGCGAGCTGGGCGTAGGTCATGCCACGGCTCTTCAACAGACGCTTGATGGCATCGATCAATTCGAATCTGAGCGCCATGGCCGCGCCTCGCTAGCGGGGGTATGAAAATGTGCCCCATCGTAGCGGTTTCGCAGCGATATCCGCGTCCGCAGGCCGTGAATGCGGGTCGGGGCGGGCTGCCGTTATGCTTCGCGCCCCCACTGCACGCAACCGCCATGAGCTTCAGCCCGATCCCCGAACTGATCGAAGAAATCCGTGCCGGACGCATGGTCGTGATGCTCGACGACGAGGACCGCGAAAACGAGGGCGATCTGGTCATGGCCGCGGAACTCGTCCGGCCCGAGGACATCAACTTCATGGCGCGTGAAGCCCGCGGCCTGATCTGCCTGGCGTTGACCGCGGAGCGCTGCAAGCAGCTGCGTCTGCCGCCGATGGTGCAGAACAATGCGTCGAAACATCGCACCGCGTTCACGGTGTCGATCGAAGCCGCGGAGGGCGTCAGCACCGGCATCTCCGCCTACGATCGCGCGCATACCATCCGTACTGCAGTGCGACCGAATGCCAAGCCCGACGACCTGCATCAACCCGGCCACGTGTTTCCGCTGCAGGCGCAGGCCGGTGGCGTGCTGATGCGCGCCGGGCATACCGAGGCGGCCGTCGATCTGGCCCTGCTTGCCGGACTGGAGCCGGCCGGCGTGATCGTCGAGATCATGAGCGCAGACGGCACCATGGCGCGACGCCCCGAACTCGAGCAGTACGCGAACACGCATGGACTCAAGATCGGCACCATTGCCGAATTGATCCGCTATCGCATGCAGAACGAGGCGACGGTGACGCGGGTGCTCGAACGCGAAGTCATGACCCGTCACGGTGCATTTCGATTGTTCGCATTCCGCGACCGCATCGGTGCCGGCCTGCACTACGCCCTGGTCAAGGGCGAGATCGATGCCGAGCGCGTGCTGCCGGTGCGCGTGCATGTGCAGA
>JAYUXS010000386.1:0-3294 GCA_043752845.1 Lysobacterales bacterium
GCATCGACATCGGCATCAGTCACCAACGCACTCGCCGCGATCTGCGATGGCAACTCGCGCACGGCAAGGTCCCGGCGCATGCGCGACTCGAATTCCTCGACGGTCATGCCATTCGACTGCAACAACAACGCGTACTGCTTGCTGTCGAACTTGCCGTCGACGGAAAACGATTCGATTTTCATGATCTCGTCGCGCAAGCGCGCATCCGACACCGCGACACCAGCAGCGGCACCAGCTTGAGTCATCAATTCCTCGTCAATCAACGGATCGAGGATCTGGCGCTTGTATTCGGGGGTATTGAAGTAGTCGATATTGAACGACTCACCCATCATCGCGCGCATGCGCTGGACGTTTTCGTTCAAGCGCTGCCGATACAACGTCGACGAAATTTCGTTGTTTCCAACCTCGGCCACACCCGTATCGCCGCTCGCGACGAAATATCCCTGTACGCCGAAAAACATGAAAACGGCCATCAGTAATCCGAGGATCGCATAGGCGATTTTCGAGCCGGACTTTTCGCGAATTCTCTGAAGCATGGATTGCTCTCGATGCGGCGCGCTGGAAAGCGCTGATTCCAAAATAACAAAGGCGCCACTAGGGGCGCCCTTGAAGGAGTTGGCGGAGTGGACGGGGCTCGAACCCGCGACCCCCGGCGTGACAGGCCGGTATTCTAACCAACTGAACTACCACTCCGTTTTTCTTCTGGTGGGTGCTGAGGGTTTCGAACCCCCGACCCTCGCCTTGTAAGGGCGACGCTCTACCGCTGAGCTAAGCACCCAGCAAAGCGCGCTAGTTTATCGCGTCTTTCAGCGCTTTGCCAGCCTTGAACGCAGGAATTTTCGAAGCCTTGATTTTGATCGTCGCACCGGTGCGCGGATTGCGGCCAGTACGCGCGGCGCGCTTGCGAACTGCAAACGTTCCAAAACCAACGAGCGACACGCTGTCACCCTTCTTCAGTGCTTTCTTCACGACTTCGATAATCGCGTCCAGCGCGCGACCTGCGTCGGCTTTGCTCAATTCGGCATGATCTGCAATCGAACTGATGATCTCAGCTTTGTTCATGTGTCACTCCCTCAGGAATTTTTACGTAATCAGCTTGGGCATTGTTCCGTCGCGCGTTGCTCTTTGCGATGCGTCGGACCGGATCCGCAGTGCTCGCACCTCGTGATTTAATCACTTCGATGCGCGGGCTGCAGGCGCGCTTTTATACCAGCCCGATTCAGGGCGCGCAAGAAAATCACAAGGAAAAATGCGCGTTCCAGCTCAATGTTTCAATGATGGGCCGTCGCTTTTCGCATCACCGTCGACAACCGCTTTGACGATTGCATCAGTGGCTACGATGGGCACCGTTGCGATTGGCTCCTTGGTCGCGACCAGTGGTCGCTCGAGTGCGATGTCAAGCACTTCGTCTATCCAGCGAACCGGACGGATATCAAGTGCACCGGTCACGTTTTTCGGAATCTCCGCAAGATCTTTGCGATTGTCTTCCGGAATGATGACGATCGAGATGCCGCCACGATGTGCCGCCAGCAGCTTTTCCTTCAATCCACCGATCGGCAACACGCGTCCTCGCAACGTGATCTCGCCGGTCATCGCGATATCCGAACGCACCGGAATACGCGTCAAGGTCGACACCAGCGCCGTACACATGGCAATGCCGGCGCTCGGGCCATCCTTCGGCGTCGCGCCTTCCGGAACATGGATATGGATATCCGACTTCTGATTGAACTCGGGATCGATGCCGAAGCGCTGGGCGCGTTCGCGCACCACCGAAAGTGCAGCCTGGATCGACTCCTGCATGACATCGCCAAGTTGCCCGGTATGGATCAACTTGCCCTTGCCCGAGACTGTGGTGGCCTCGATGCTGAGCAGATCGCCGCCGACCTGGGTCCACGCGAGGCCGGTCACGAGACCGATTTCGTTTTGCTGTTCAGCGCGACCGAAATCGAACTTCCGCACGCCCAGATATTTCTCGACATCTGCCGGAGTGATTGTCAGCGCCTTCGTAATCGCCTTGCCACGTTTTGCTTTCGTGACTGGCACCGGTGCAGTTGTCGACAACAGGATCTCTTTCACCACCTTGCGGCAGATCTTGGCAATTTCGCGATCGAGATTGCGGACGCCGGCTTCGCGGGTGTAGAAACGCACGATGTCGCGCAGCGCTTCCTCGCCGATCACCAGTTCTTCGGTCTTGATGCCAGCCGCAGTCATTTCCTTCGAGACGAGATAGCGCGACGCAATGCTGACCTTTTCGTCCTCCGTGTACCCTGGAATGCGGATGATTTCCATGCGATCGAGCAACGCCGCTGGAATATTCAAACTGTTCGCGGTGGCGATGAACATGATCTCGGAAAGATCGAAATCCACTTCCAGATAATGATCGTTGAATGTGTGGTTTTGCTCGGGATCGAGCACCTCGAGTAATGCCGAAGACGGATCGCCACGGAAGTCGGTCGACATCTTGTCGATCTCATCGAGCATCACCAGGGGATTGCGCACTGCAACCTTGGTCAGGTTCTGAATCACGCGACCGGGCATCGCGCCAATGTAGGTCTTGCGATGGCCGCGGATCTCGGCTTCATCGCGCACGCCGCCAAGCGCCATGCGCACGAACTTGCGATTCGTCGCGCGCGCGATGGACTGTCCCAATGAAGTCTTGCCGACACCAGGTGGCCCGACCAGACACAGGATTGGACCCTTCAATTTTTTCACGCGTTGCTGCACGGCAAGATATTCGAGGATCCGTTCCTTCACTTTCTCAAGACCATAATGATCGGCATCGAGCACCTGCTCGGCCTGGCGCAGATCGCGACGCACCTTGGTGCGTTTTTTCCACGGCACCCCAAGCAACCAGTCGAGATAGTTGCGCACCACGGTCGCCTCAGCCGACATCGGCGACATCTGCTTCAACTTGTTGAGTTCGGTTCGTGCCTTGGCTGCAACCGTCTTCGGCATACCGGCGGTCGCGATCTTCTTGGTCAGCGCCTCGATTTCGTTGGGTGCATCCTCGATGTCGCCGAGCTCCTTCTGGATCGCTTTCATCTGCTGACGCAAGAACATCTCGCGCTGGCGCTGACCGAGCTCCTCCTGCACCTGCGACTGGATCTGCGCCTGCGCGTCGCTCTCGGAGATCTGGCGCTGCACGTGCACCAACACGCGACGCAGGCGCGCCTCGACTGCGAGCGCCTCGAGCAGCCCTTGTTTCTCAGCCACATCGACCTCGAGGTAAGTCGCGACCAGATCCGCGAACGCACCGGCGTCGTTCACCTGACCGACGATGCGCGAGATCACTTG
>JAYUXS010000387.1:0-7647 GCA_043752845.1 Lysobacterales bacterium
CGCGCGCGGCTGCGATCTCGACGAGATCGGACCAGGTACGGCTCAGCGCGCGACCGCCGCGTTGGATGCTGACGCCGCTGTTGTCGGGTATCACGACCAGACCAAGTACGCGTTCGCCGCTGGCGAAGCTCTTCTTCGGAATGTCGATCAGCTTGTTGCCTTTGCCGCCCTTGTCGAGCTCAGGCAATTCAGCGACCGAGCACATCAGGATGTAGCCGGCGCTGGTGACGACGACGATGCGTTCGCGCGCCGAGTCATTGCATACGGCGATCGCCGCGACGCGCGCGCCGTCGGACAAGGACACCAGGGCTTTGCCAGCCTTGTTGCGCGAGATCAGGTTTTCGTATCGGGTGACGAAGCCGTAGCCGTAGTTGGTGACGATGACCAGTTTCTGTTCGGCGTCGGCACAGGTGATCGCGTCAAAGCGGGCGCCCGCTTGCAGCGTGAAGCGGCCGGTCAGTGGTTCGCCGTTGCCGCGCGCCGAGGGCAGGGTATGCGCCGGCGTCGTGTAGGCGCGGCCATCGGAATCGATGAACGCCACCTGCTGATTCGATTTGCCCCGCGCGAATCCAAGCACGTGGTCGCCTTCGCGATATGACAAGGCTGCGGCGTCGAGTTCATGACCCTTGCCGGAGCGCACCCAGCCTTTTTCCGAGAGCACAATCGTGACCGGTTCGGCCGCGACCAGTTCGGATTCGGACAGGGCCTGGGCATTCGCGCGTTCGATCAGCGGCGAGCGGCGCTTGTCGCCGAATTGTTCGGCATCGCGCTTGAGTTCGTCGCGCACCACGGCACGCAGACGATCCTTCGACTTCAACGTGCTGACGATGCGCGCGCGTTCTTCCTCGAGCGCGTCCTGTTCACCGCGGATCTTCATTTCCTCAAGGCGCGCGAGTTGCTTGAGCTTGGTATCGAGGATGTAGTCGGCCTGGATCTCGCTGAGCTTGAAGCGCGCCATCAGCACCGGCTTCGGCTCGTCCTCGCTGCGCACGATGCGGATCACTTCGTCCAGATTCAGATAGGCGATGCGCAAACCGTCGAGCAGGTGCAGGCGTCTCTCGACCTTGTCGAGACGGAACTGCAGACGCCGGCGCACGGTGTCGGTGCGAAACTGCAGCCACTCGGTCAGGATTTTCTTCAGCGGCATCAGGGCCGGTCGGCCATCGAGACCGATCAGGTTCATGTTGATGCGGAAGCTCTTCTCGAGATCCGTCGTCGCGAACAGATGCCCCATCAGTTCTTCGGCATCGACGCGACTGGAGCGCGGAATGATGACGATGCGGACTGGATGCTCGTGGTCCGACTCGTCGCGCAAGTCCTCGACCAGCGGCAGCTTTTTCGCGCGCATCTGGTTCGCGATCTGCTCGATCACCTTGGTCGGCGACACCTGATGCGGAGTCGCAGTGATGACGATGTTGTTGTCCTCGCGCGTGTACACGGCGCGGGCGCGCACCGAGCCGTTGCCGGTCTCGTACATCGCGAGCATCTCGGCACGCGGCGTGATGATCTCGGCTTCGGTCGGATAGTCCGGCCCCTTGATGTGCTCGCACAGGTCGCGAGTGGTCGCTTCCGGATCGTCGATCAGGCGCATGCAGGCGGCGACGACTTCACGCAGGTTGTGCGGCGGCACATCGGTGGCAAGCCCGACAGCGATGCCGGTAGTGCCGTTCAGCAGCACGTGCGGCAGACGCGCCGGCAGCCAGTTCGGCTCTTCCAGCGTGCCGTCGAAATTCGGGCCCCAGTCCACCGTGCCCTGCGCGATTTCGTCGAGCAATACCGCCGAAATCCGGGTCAGCTTCGACTCGGTATAGCGCATCGCCGCGAAACTTTTCGGATCGTCGGACGAACCGAAGTTGCCCTGGCCCTCGATCAGCGGATAGCGGAAGGAGAACGGCTGCGCCATCAGCACCATGGCCTCATAGGCGGCGCTGTCGCCATGCGGATGGAACTTGCCGATCACGTCGCCGATGGTGCGTGCCGACTTCTTCGGCTTCGCGCCGGCGTCGAGTCCAAGCTCGCTCATCGCATAGATGATGCGGCGTTGCACCGGCTTCAGGCCGTCGCCGACGAAGGGCAGGGCGCGGTCCAGCACCACGTACATGGAGTAGTCGAGGTAGGCGCGCTCGGCGTAGTCCTTGAGCGGCAACTGCTCGAAACCGTGGAAGCTGGGTCGGGCGGGATCGGTCATGCAAGGTCCTCAACGGGGCCGCGCATTATCCGGACTCGGCGGTAAGGGGCAAGCCGCGAATGCAAACGTCAGCGCTCCGTCACTTGCCCCTGTGACATTGGTTTTTCTTCATTAATGTGATTTGGCTCACATAGTGCGTAGTCTTCGCTTGATTTTCACTCGGGGTAAGAAATGACTATTCGCTACTCGGTTTGCGTTGGACTCGGTTTTTGGCTGGTCAGTTCGGCGGCCGCGGCGTGCTCCGGCGCTTCGGACCTGTGTATCAACGAGATCCAGACCTTCGGTACCGGCAGCCCGGCCCTCAAACGTACGTCGCAGTACGTTGAACTCCGTGGTCCGGCCGCGACCGTGATCGCGCCGAACACCTATCTGATCGCCGTAGATGGCGATCGCAACCAGAATCCCGGAACCGTCGACATCGTCATCAACCTGTCCGGCAAGGTGATTGGCAGCAATGGTTATCTGGTTTTCCTGCCGCAGGGCAATTCGTTCGCCACCGATCCCGGGGCGAGCGTTGAAAGCAGTGCGAGCAGTGGTTTCTCGGGCATCACCGGCTTCGCAGGCAATGCCGGCGCGGTCGCGTTCGAACGACCCAGCACCAGTTTCTTCATTGTGACCGCCGCCGCGGCACCGATTCCCGGTAGCGATATCGACACTGCCGGCAACAACGACGGTGCGCCAGATGGCGCGACTTACGCGACTTGGACGATCGTCGACTCCATTGCGATCGCCGACAGTGCGAATGACGAGACCTATTCGGCGCTCAATTTCCGGCCGGGCGCGGGTACCACGGGCATTACCGTAGTGTTGGCCGGCCGCACCTGGTACGCCGGTCGATACGGTGATTCGTTCGGTTCCGCAGCGAGCGCCTGGGTGGCCAGCAGCAGTCTCAGCGGTAGCAATCCGAACTACCTGTTGTCGGCCACGGCGGCTTACCCGCTGGGCGTCGCCGGCAAGCCCTTGAACCATATCGGCGCGTCCAATGTCTGGGCGAATGCCGCCCCGGTGCATGCTTTCACGGCGAGTGTGTCGACGAACGAAGATTCGGCGCTGGTGTTTACCGCCGGCAATGCCATCACGGTTACCGACAGCGACGCCGCAGGCGCAAGCCTGACGCAGACGCTCAGCGTTGATTCCGGAACGCTGACCCTGGCGACGCTCGCCGGCATCAGCGTCGACGCCGGTGCGAACGGCAGCGCGACAATGACCATCGCGGGCACGCTGGCCGCCCTGAATGCGGCGCTGAACGGTCTGAGCTTCGCCTCACCCACCGATTTCAACGGCAGTGCGACGCTGTCTTTCACGACCAACGACAACGGCAATACCGGCACCGACGGCGCCAAGAGCGACAGCGACACGATCACCATCACCGTGGTCGCGGTCAACGACATGCCCTCGTTCACTGTTGGCGGCAACCAGTCGGTCGCGGCGGATGCCGGGACTCAGTCGGTTCCCGGCTTTGCAACCAACTTGTTGGCCGGACCGACGGATGAGGCCGGACAAGCGCTCGACTTCATCGTCAGCAATGACGCGAACGGTCTGTTTCTGACGCAGCCGGCCCTCGCGGCTGACGGCACATTGAGCTACACGCCGAGCGCGAGCTTCACCGGATCGGCCACGGTGGCGGTGCAAATCCATGACGACGGTGGCACCGCGAACGGCGGCGTCGACACGTCGGCGGCGCAGACCTTCACCATCACCACCACGACGCCGACCGCTCCTGCCATTGTTTCCGGTATCACCGACAACGACGCGGACGACTTGCTGCCGTTGAACGGGATCGTGCTGTTCGACGTGAACTTCTCGCGCAATGTCGATGCGAGCTCGGCGGCGGTCACCGATTTTTCGTTTACCGGCGGCGGTGGCGCGACCATCAACAGTGTGACCTCGCTCGACAGCGACACGCTGCAAGTGCAAGCCACCGCAACCGCTGGCGGCAACATCGTGTTGAACCTGAGCGGCGAGATCCTGGATACCTTTGCCATGGCGGTTACGTCGCCAGCGATCGATGACACCACGTTGCTGATCGACGCCGTCGCGCCGAGCCTGGCAAGCGTCACGCGCGTCACGCCGAGCCCGACGAACGCCGCATCGGTCGACTTCGCGGTCACATTCTCGGAATCGATCAGCGGTATCGATGCGGGTGATTTCAATCTTGCCGCAGCGGGCTTGACCGGTGCGTCGATCAGCGGTGTCGCTGGCAGCGGTGATACCTACACCGTCAGCGTTGCAACTGGCACCGGAGATGGCAGCGTGGCGCTTGGACTCTCAGCTACCCCGGTCGCACAAGATGTTGCCGGCAATGCGCTGGGCACATCGCCGCTCGCAGCCGACTACAGCGTTGACCGTACCGCACCGTTGCCGGTTTCGATCACCAAGCTCGACAGTGACAATCCGGTGACTCCGTTCGTGCGCTTCCAAGTCACTTTCGACGAAGCAGTCAGTGGCGTCGACGTCAGCGATTTCAGCCTCGCCACCACGGGCGTGGTGGATGCGATGGTGATCGGTGTCAGCGGCGGGAGCACGGTTTACACCGTCGATGTCTATACCGGGCTTGCCAGCGGCACGATCGCGCTGACCCTGCTCGATGACGACTCCGTGACCGATCTGGCGACGAATCCATTGGCGGCGGGTCTGGTCGGATCTGCGCTCTACACGATCGACGCCAATACCCTCCCACCGCTGTTCAAAAACGGTTTCGAGACCGCGACGCCGTAACAGCGTCCAGGATGTAGGGCGCAATGCGCTTCGCTTGTTGCGCCCTATGGCTGGACATGTCCAGAGGATCTGCAGAACTCAGCGCTTGCGTTCGTCGGGCTTCGGCGGCGTGTGGGTGCTGGTGCTTTTTTGAGTGCTTTCGCCGACGAACTTCGACTGCATCTGCTTCCACAGTTCGAGGTTTCGCTCGGTCATGTCGTTGAGCACCGACCACGGCGTCTGGCCGAGGATATTCGTCATCTGGCTGCGGAACTGGCCTTGCTGGTCAAGAAACACCTGCATGCTGCGTTCGAGATAGGTGCCCATGAACCCCTGCAGCGAATCACCGTAAAAGCGGATGAGTTGCGACAGCAGTTTGGTACTGAATAGCGGCGACCCCTTTTCTTCGTGTTCACTGATGATCTGCAGCAGCACCATTCGCGTCAAATCATCACCCGTCTTCGCGTCGCGTACCTCGAAGTCTTCGTTGTCGACGACCAGTTGGCGGACCTCGTCAATGGTGATGTACGACGAGATCTCGGTGTCGTAAAGACGCCGGTTCGGATACTTCTTGATGATGCGGAGACTTTTGCTCATGGCCGGAACCTAGCAGAAGGCTTGTGCGACGCACCAGTCGCAGCGTTTGATTAAGGCGCTGATTCTGGTGCGCGGCACAATATTTTTTCGCCTTACCAGCCCATGTAATGGCCGCCGTTGATCGACAGATTCGCGCCCGTAATCCAGGCCGCTTCCTCGTTGATCAGGAAGCTCACCGCATAGGCGATTTCCTCGGGTTTGCCGAGACGCCCGGTCGGAATCTGCGCGACGATTTTTGCGCGCACTTCTTCCGGCACCGCCATCACCATATCGGTCGCGACATAGCCCGGCGACACGGTGTTCACGGTGATGCCGAACTTCGCGCTTTCCTGCGCGAGCGAGATGGTGAAACCGTGCATGCCGGCCTTCGCGGCCGCGTAGTTGGCCTGGCCATATTGGCCCTTCTGGCCGTTGATCGAGGAGATCTGCACAATGCGGCCCCACTGGCGCGCGCGCATGCCGTCGATCACCGCGCGGGTGACGTTGAAGCACGAGTTCAGGTTGGTATTGATCACTTCCTGCCACTGCAATGCGGACATGCGATGGAAGGTGGTGTCACGGGTGATGCCGGCATTGTTGATCAAGATGTCGACCGCGCCGATCTGCGCTTCGATCGCTTTCGCCATTTCTGCGGCTGACGCAGTGTCGCCAACGTCGCCGGGCACGAGCGTGAAGTCGTAGCCGAGTGCTTTCTGTGCATCCTTCCAAGCGAGTGCCTTGGCTTCATCGCGGTAGTTGGTGGCGACGCGATGGCCGAGTTTGGCCAGTCGCTGGCAGATGGACGTGCCGATACCACCGGTACCGCCGGTGACGAGTGCAGTGCGTTGCGTCATTTTTTTTCTCCGATATCCGCGAGCGCGGTCTCGCCGCGATTCTAGTCGCTGCCCGCGACCGTGCGCGAGGGTACGGAGGCCGGTACCAGTTCGAGATCGAATGCCGCGACAGCCGCATCCAGCAGCGCGTAGACCGCCAACTCATCAGATTGCGCGCGCTGTCCGAGAACCGCCAATGCTTCACGTAATGCAATGAGCGGTTGGGCGGCATCGACCGGATGGCTCGCACTCGACTTGCTCAATTTGCGTCCGTGTTCGTCGCGCACCAGCGGCAGATGCAGGTACTGCGGCGTGGGCAGATTCAATACCTGTTGCAACCAGATCTGGCGTGGTGTCGAGTCGAGCAGGTCGGCGCCGCGCACGACTTCGCTGATGCCTTGCGCGGCGTCATCGACGACGACGGCGAGTTGGTATGCGAACAGGCCGTCGTTACGGCGCAGCACCAAGTCGCCGACCTCACGGCGCAAGGACTGCGTGTAGTGACCAATGAGGCCGTCGACAAAATCGATCTCGAGATCCGGCACGCGCGCCCGCCATGTGTAGGCCGAACCCGGCTCCGGTGCTGCGCAGTCGGTCAGATGCAGGCCCGATGTAGCTTCGAGCTGCTTGCGCGAGCAGGCACAGGGAAACGCCACGCCGGCGGCGATCAGACGATCGAGCGCGGCCTGATAAAGATCGGTGCGCGTGCTTTGCACGACGATGGCGGCATCTGAAGTCATCCCGAACGCCGTCAATGTTTCGATGATGCGTTCCGCTGACCCCGCGACTTCGCGCGGTGGATCCAGATCTTCGATGCGGATCAGCCACTGGCCGCTGAGCGAACGGGCGCGCAGCCAACTGCCAAGCGCCGCGACCAGCGACCCGAAATGCAGATCGCCGGTGGGCGAGGGCGCGAACCGGCCGACGTAAGCCTCACACATGCCTTCACGAATTCTTCGCGATATCAAACGCTTCTGCCCGTTGCGCGTGCTTGAAATCGATCATCCCATGCCCACTAAACGACTGCTGCCAACGTCGGCAGTTTGAACGGAAGTCACCATGCTACGCATTGCCCTGTTTGTCGGCACCAACCTCGCCATCATGGTGTTGCTGGGCCTGATCAGCTCGATCTTCGGCATCAATCGCAACGGTGGACTTGGCGGCCTGTTGATCATGTCGGCGGTCATCGGCATGTCCGGCTCATTCATCTCGCTGTTCCTGTCGAAATGGCTGGCAAAGCGCAGCACCGGCGCCGTCGTCATCGCGCAGCCGCGCAACGAGAGCGAAGCCTGGCTGTTCGATACGGTACGTCGTCAATCGGAAAAGGCCGGCATCGGCATGCCGGAAGTGGCG
>JAYUXS010000388.1:0-3281 GCA_043752845.1 Lysobacterales bacterium
ATGAAGTGGCTGTACCACCAGCAAGTGCAGTCGTTCGAAGCGATGACCGATGTCGGCAAGGCCTTGCGCACCAGGCTCGATGCCTGCGCCGAACTGGTGTTGCCGACGGTGATGCATGAGCAGCAATCGGCGGACGGAACGGTCAAATGGGTGCTGGCGTTGCCTGGCGGCAATGCCATTGAAACCGTTTACATCCCCGAGCCCAATCGCGGCACGCTCTGCGTGTCATCGCAGGTCGGATGCAGCCTCAATTGCACCTTCTGCTCGACAGCGAAGCAGGGCTTCAACCGCAATCTGACCGCCGCCGAAATCATCGGGCAGGTCTGGATCGCGAAGAAACGCCTGGACGAAAAACACGGTGGCGACCGTCGCATCACCAACGTGGTGATGATGGGCATGGGCGAGCCGTTGCTCAATTTCGAGAACGTCGTGCGCGCGATGGATCTGATGCGCGACGACTTCGGCTTCGGTCTCGCCAATCGCCGCGTCACGCTGTCGACAGCGGGTCTGGTGCCGAAGATCGATGAACTGTCGGTGCGCAGCGATGTCAGTCTTGCCGTGTCTCTGCACGCGCCGCACGATGAACTGCGTGACGAACTCGTGCCACTGAACAAGAAGTATCCGATCGCCGAGTTGCTTGCGGCCTGCAGTCGATACGTCGCGAAGCGTCCGCGCGCCGCCATCACCTTCGAGTACACGCTGATGAAGGGTGTGAACGACAAGCCGGAACATGCGCGCGCTCTGGTGAAATTGCTGCGCCGCATGCCCTCGAAGCTGAACCTGATTCCGTTCAATCCGTTTCCGGGTACCGAGTACGAACGCTCCGAGCCGCAAGTCATCGATATGTTCAAGAAAATCGTGATGGAAGCGGGGCTGATTGCCACGGTGCGACGCACGCGTGGAGACGATATCGATGCCGCTTGCGGCCAGTTGGTTGGACAGGTTCTCGATCGCACGCGCCGTTCGCGCGAGCACCGCGAGCGCATCGAGGGTCGAATGCATGCTGCGTAATCTGTTGTCCGGAAGTGTTGTGGTCTGGCTTGTCGCATGCAGTTCGACGCCCGACTATTCGCGCAAATCCGAGACGCGCCGGCCGAACATGACCGATCACCTCGACATGCGCAGCACCGGCGAAGACGCGGCGAAGATCAATATTCAGCTCGGTCAGGCCTACCTCAGCCAGGGCAAGCTGGACATGGCCATGGACAAGCTCAAGAAGGGCGTCGAGCTTGCGCCCAAGAATCCCGACGGTCACACCGTCCTCGCCGTGCTTTACGAACAGCTCGGCAACAAGGCGATGGCGATCAAACACTACGAAGAAGCGCGCCGATTGGCGCCGGAATCCGGTTTGACGGCCAACAATCTTGGTCGTTTTCTTTGCGGTCAGGGCAGCTTCGACAAGGCCGATGCCCTGTTCGAATTGGCGTTGACGGATCCGTTCTACCGTTCTCCGGAAACCGCGTTGCTCAACCGCGGCAGTTGCGCGATGTCAGCCGGGAAGTCGGATCGGGCGGGCGAATATCTGCGGATGGCGCTCGAGCGCAGCCCGAACATGCCGGATGCGCTCTACCAATCTGCTGTTCTGGCCTTGAGCCGCAAGGACGGAATGCGTGCGCGCGCCTTCATCGAACGCTATTTCGGTGTTGCTGCCGCTTCGCCGCAAGCGTTGGCGTTTGCGATCGAAATCGAACAATCCCTGGGCGACAAGCGCGCAGTCGGGCGTTATCGCGATCGCCTGATCCAGGAATTTCCAGAGTCCGCAGAAGCGGATGCCCTAGACCGAAGCATGGGTTCACGATGACGCGTTTACCTCGTTCACGTAACAAAAAACAAGCCCAGACGGCAGCGCCGGTTCCTGGCCATGTCGCTGGTTCGCTGACGGCGCAAGGCGCCTTGGCGATTGAGCCGATCATTGTGGCCGACGCTGGCGAACTGATTGTCCCCGATCAAGTCGATACTGCTGAGCCAGTTGCTGCAGCGCCCGATGTCGCTGCGAGCGACACGGTGGTTGTGAGTGAAAGCGTGCTGCTACCTGTGCGCGGCGAACGCAGGAGCATGAGCATCGAAACCACCGAAGAGCGTGCGCTGCTTGGACAGCGTTTGCGTGCCGCGCGTGAGGTCCGGTGCTGGTCCGCTGATGACGTCGCGCATCGCCTTCATGTGCCGACCTCGGTGGTCAACGACATCGAGGCAGAACGTTTCGAGCGTCTGGGTGCGCCGATTTATCTACGCGGCTACCTTACGAAGTATGCCGCCTTGGTCGAATTGCCGCAGGTGGTGGTCAATCGCACGCTGGAAGGTTTCGCCGAGCCGTTGCTCAAGGCCTCCACCGAGTCGCCGCGTGTCACCGCGAGTTGGGAGCGCTATCGCGTGGCGGTAATCGGGGCCGTGATCACGCTTGCCGTCGCCATCCCGGTGCTGACCCTGGTCGCCGGTCGCGGCATCAACTCGCCGGTGCCGCAGGTCCGCAGTCTGGACGAATCCGATCTTGGCCAAACCTTGTCTGTGCCGCTGATGCAACAGCCTCCGTTGCAATCGCCGAGTGCGTCGGCCCCGGCGCCGTCACCTGTTGCCAGCGAGGCCGCGGTAAGCGCATTGCCGCCGGCAGTTGATTCAGCATCGGTGGAACTCGCGGATGCCGGCGTGGTGTCGGCACCGTTGCCGGAAGTTCCGAAATCGACGCCGACGACTGAAACTGATTCTGCATTGCTGGCATCAATGACTGGCTTCAGTCCGGCACCTGTACCCGGTACCCATATTGTTGAAGCGACCTTCCGCGAGGACAGCTGGATTGAAATATTCGACCACAATGGCCGTGTTATCGAGCAGAATCTTGTTCGCGCCGGTGAAACCCGCCGCTACGAGTCCACTGGCGTTGTCAGCGTCAAGGTCGGTAATGTAGGCGGTGTGGATCTGCGCGCAGACGGCAATCTGATCGATCTGATCGAGCATGCGCGTGCCAACGTTGCGCGGCTGCGGCTGTTCGAAGCCACGCCCACGCCATAATTCGGGGCCCGTTCCGGTCCCGGCAACAACAGGAAAACTGCATGTCACTTGAAGAACTCGACGAACACGAGCGCGCCGAGCGCGTCCGCGAATGGGTACGCAAGAACGTCGGATCGATCGCGATCGGTTTGTTGGCCGGTATCGGTGCGATATACGGTGTTGAACAGTGGTCGCATCAACAGAACCGCAACGCGGCGCGCGCGGGTGACGAATACCGGGCCTACGCTGAGGCCCTCGAAAAAAAGGACGCGACCGCGAGCGCCACGCTCAGCAAA
>JAYUXS010000389.1:0-7620 GCA_043752845.1 Lysobacterales bacterium
TGCATCATGCGAAAACTGATCGGCACGATGGCCCGGGTGCGCGTCGCGCGGCCGTCCACCAAGGCCGGGCGGAAGCGCCAACGGCGTTGCACCTGCTCAATCGCCACCTTGTCGAATTGCGCGTATCCGGAACTCTGATGCAGCAACACCGATTCCGGCGAACCATCGGCGGCGATGATGACCAGTAACAGCACGACGCCTTGCAGGCCGCGCCGCAGCAGGTTGGCCGGATAGCGTGGCGGCGGTGCGCTCAAGTACGACACGGCACCGATCTGCTCGGGAACGAACGGTTCACCTGTGTCGGCGATGCCGGTCGGCATTTCGGTGATTTGCACGGGCTCGAAGTCGGTGGCGATCGCGTCCGGAAGCACCGGCTCCGACGCAATCGGCGTAGTCGTCGTCGGCAGCCGCGGTGTCTGAGTCAGCGTTTGCGGTGGTCGCGGTGGCGTGTCCGTATTGTGCAGCGTACGTTGTCATGACTCACCCCTTTGAACCGGTTCGATCCGGTAGAGGCAGCAACGGCGGGACATTCGAAGCGGGCTTTGAACGCGCTCAGAGCGGCGGGATAACGAAGGCCGCGGCGACCTTGCGGCGTTCGCCCAGCAGTACGTTGTAGGTGCGCGCGGCGGCGGCGTTGTCCATCACTTCGATGCCGATGCCACGCGTCAGGAAATGCGCGAGCACGTCACGTGCCGGAAAGCGTTGCGTGGGTCCGGTGCCGAGCAGGAGGACGGCGGGCTGCAAGGCGACCAGGACATCGCAGTGTTCCGGTCGCAGCAGCTGCACATCGGTGACCGACCAGTCGAAGGCCGGCACACCGGCGGCGATGACGAAGCTGGATCGGCGTTCGCCACTGAAGAGGACGATGCGGCCGGCGCCGACCGAACGGACGACGTCACCGGCGCTGAATTCATCCTCGCTGAGCTGCATGACGCGTCTTAGTCCTCGTCACGCTCGCGTTTCGGCGCGCGGGTCCCTAGCGACTTGTATGGCGAAGCGCCGCCTTTGCTGGCGGGTTTGCCGGTGCTCGGTCGCGAAGACGGCTTGTAAGCGCTGCCGGCAGATTTGTACGCTGGCTTGGTGCCAGTGCTGCGCGCCGGACGGTCGCCAAAGTCGCGCTTCGGGCGATCGGCGAAATTGCCAGCGGGGCGGGCGGGGCGATCGCCAAACGAGGGCTTCGGGCGATCACCTGTGGCACGTGCCGGACGTGTGGCGCGATCACCGAAGTTGCCGGTCGGGCGCGCTGGACGATCGCCATACGCGGGCTTTGGCCGGTCGCCGAAATCACGTGCGGGCGGACGTGCGCTGCGTTCGCCGGCAACGCGGGCCGGACGTGCCGGGCGGTCTGCATAGGTCGGGCGCGGGCGGTCACCGAAATCACGTGGGGGACGTGCTGGGCGGTCACCCGCGTCACGTGCCGGGCGGCTTGGACGCGCACCGAATTCACGCTTCGAGCGGTCGGCGAAATTGCCTGCAGGCCGCGCTGGACGATCCGCATACGGGCGTTTCGGACGATCCCCTGCATCGCGTGCCGGGCGATCGCCCGCATCGCGAGCAGGCCTTGCGGTGCGATGCGTCGGGCCGTCGGCGCGGCCACCGAAAGTGCGTTCGCGGCCGGGACCAGCTGCAGCGCCCTCGTCACGACGCGGCGGACGCTTGGTGAAGCCGGCACCGGCCGCGCGTGCCGGTGCACCCGCGTACTTGCCACCTTCTCGGCGCGGCGGTCGGCTGTCGCTGCCAGCTGCGCGATCGGCACGCGGCCGATCGGCAAAGCTGCGACCAATGTCTTCGCGCTTGGTGCGGAACGCACGTTGGCCATCGCGTGCACCGGCGCCATCTTCGCGCCGTGCCGGCTTTTCGCCAGGGAACAGGATTTTCGGTTTGTCGGAGCGGCGATAAAACGTCGCCGTGTGCCCGACTTTCTGGATCAATTCGGATTTCGTGTCGCGCGTCAGCGCCTTGATCACTTCGTCTCGCGCTTCGCGGTCATCGGCGATGACACGGATTTTCACCAGGTCGTGGCGCGTGAGCGCTTCGTCGAGCTCCATGCGCACGCCGTCGGACATGCCCTTGTTGCCGATCATCACGACCGGGTTGAGATCATGCGCGAGGCCACGCAGGAATCGGATCTGGATTGCATCAAGCGCCACGGGCGTGCCTTTCAGGAAAGAAAACGGGCGCGAGGGTATCATGCTCGGCCCACCTCCTTCTCCGGTCCATTCGTGGCAACGCGCAGCAAGTCCAGCCAACGCTGGCTCAAGGAACACTTCGCCGATCCCTTCGTGAAACGCGCCCAGTCCGAAGGCTTGCGCTCGCGGGCGGCGTACAAGCTCGAAGAACTGATCGAACGCGACCGCCTGCTCAGGCCGGGCATGGTCGTGGTCGATCTCGGTGCCGCGCCCGGCGGATGGTCACAGATGGTGCGGCGTGAACTTGGCGCGAAGGGAGACGTGGTCGCGTTGGATATCCTCGATATGGCGAGCATTCCCGGCGTCGAATTCCTGCAGGGTGACTTTCGTGACGAAGGTGTACTTGCCGCATTCGAGGATATGGTCGGCGCGCGACCGGTTGATCTTGTGTTGTCGGACATGGCCCCCAATATGAGCGGCGTGGAGTCGGTTGATCAGGCGCGCGCGATGCACTTGTGTGAACTGGCGCGTGACTTCGCCGACGGACATTTGAAGCCCGGCGGCAACTTTCTGGTGAAACTGTTCCAAGGTGTCGGATTCGATGACTACGTGCGGGACTTGCGAAAGCGCTACACGAAAGTGACGATGCGCAAGCCGAAGGCCTCGCGGCTACGCAGCCCCGAGGTCTATGCAATGTGTGCCGGCCACAAGCCGGTCGCTGGTGAAAGAACAAGCAGAACTTGAGCAGGGAGTAGGGCAGTGCTGAACGATTGGGCCAAACAATTGCTGCTGTGGATCGTGATCGCAGTGGTGCTGCTCTCGGTTTTCCAGAGCCTGAGCACGAACACCAAGGCGAACAGCGAGCTCGCCTATTCCGAGTTTCTCGCCGAAGTGCGCAATGATCGCGTCGGCAAGGTGACCATTTCCGAAGACGGCAGCAGCATCAGCGGTGAGCGCAAGGGCGGCGAGAAATTCACCACCATCGCCCCGGTACGCGACTTCGGCATGTTTGCCGACCTGATCAAGCACAAGGTCGAGATCATCCAGAAGCCGGTGCCCAAAGACAGCATGCTGGTGTCGTTCCTGCTGAACGCGCTGCCCTTCATCCTGTTCATCGGCGTGCTGTTCTATTTCATGCGCCAGATGCAATCCGGTGGTGGCGGTCGCGGCGCCATGACCTTCGGTCGTTCGCGCGCACGCCTGCAAGGCGAGGATCAGGTCAAGATCACCTTTGCCGATGTCGCCGGTGTCGACGAAGCCAAGGAAGAGGTCAAGGAACTGGTCGAATTCCTGCGCGATCCGGGCAAGTTCCAGCGTCTGGGTGGCCGCATTCCACGCGGTGTGCTGATGGTTGGTTCGCCCGGTACCGGCAAGACCCTGCTCGCGAAAGCGATCGCGGGTGAAGCCAAGGTGCCGTTCTTCACCATCTCCGGTTCCGACTTCGTCGAGATGTTCGTCGGCGTCGGTGCATCGCGCGTGCGCGACATGTTCGAGCAGGCGAAGAAGCACGCGCCGTGCATTATTTTCATCGACGAAATCGATGCGGTCGGTCGTCATCGCGGCGCCGGTCTCGGCGGCGGTCATGACGAGCGCGAGCAGACGCTGAACCAGTTGCTGGTCGAGATGGACGGCTTCGAAGGCAATGAGGGCGTGATCATCATCGCTGCGACCAATCGTCCCGACGTGCTCGACCCAGCATTGTTGCGTCCGGGTCGATTCGACCGTCAAGTCGTCGTGCCGCTGCCGGACCTGCGTGGTCGCGAGCAGATCATCAAGGTGCACATGCGCAAAGTGCCTTTGGCGGACGACATCGACCCGTCGCGCATCGCCCGTGGCACGCCTGGTTTTTCGGGCGCAGATCTCGCCAATCTCGTGAACGAAGCGGCGTTGTTCGCGGCGCGCGAGAACGCGAAGAATGTACGCATGGAGCATTTCGAGCGCGCCAAAGACAAGATCATGATGGGTGCCGAACGCAAGTCGATGGTGATGAGCGAGGACGAAAAGAAACTCACTGCCTATCACGAGGCTGGGCATGCCATTGTCGGGCGCATGGTTCCCGATCATGACCCGGTCTACAAGGTCTCGATCATTCCGCGCGGTCGCGCGTTGGGCGTGACCATGTACCTGCCGGAGCAGGATCGTTACAGCCACAGCAAGCAGCATCTGGAAAGTCGGCTGTGCTCGTTGTACGGCGGCCGCGTTGCCGAGGAAATCATCTTCGGTGTCGACAAAGTCACTACCGGTGCGTCCAACGACATCCAGCGCGTGACCCAACTCGCCCGCAACATGGTGACCAAGTACGGCTTGTCGGACGAACTCGGTCCTGTGGCCTATAGCGACGAAGAGGAAGAAGTGTTCCTCGGTCGCTCGATGACGCAGCAAAAGAGTGTCTCCGACGACACCGTGCGACGCATTGATGAAGTCGTGCGTGGCATCCTCAATCGGGAATACGCGCGCGCGACGAAGATACTCACCGATCATCTGCCGCAATTGCATGCGATGGCGGGGGCGCTGCTTGAGTGGGAAACCATCGACGCACATCAGATCGACGACATCATGGCCAACCGCAAGCCGGGTCCGCCGCGCGACTGGGTCAAGTCCGATACCAATACGCCGGATGCGCCAACGTCGGGTTCCGGTCCGGTCGAAGTGACGCCTGCGCCGCAACCCTGATCGCGGCGACGCTTGAAGTTCAAGACAAACCCGCCGCGAGGCGGGTTTTTTTTGGGGCCTGACCGGGCATGGCTATTGGGAAATTTCGCAGGCGCGACCAAGCGGATCGCGCATCACAAGATCAGAGGTTGACGCAGGAAGCGGGCACGGGCTATGCGCAGAATATGCCTCGTCCGGTGACACAACACGTGGCCACCGGAACCACCTCGAACCTACCTGACAACTTCTGGAGCATCCCCATGAACCTGATCAAATCCATCTTCTTCGCCCTCGTCCTGTCGTTTGTCTCGTTTGCCGCGTTCGCCGCTAGCATCAACGTGAATACCGCGACGGCGGAACAACTCACGGCGCTGAACGGCATCGGTGATACGAAGGCCAAAGCCATCGTCGAATATCGCCAAAGCCACGGGGCATTCAAATCTGTCGACCAACTTGTCGATGTGAAAGGCATCGGCCTCAAGACCGTCGAAAAGAATCGCGACCAGATGACGGTCGGTACGGCGAAGTAATTGCGGCCGCGATGCCGCGCAAACGCGCTGCATCCGGCTGCTATGGCTGGGTGCGGCGAAGTCTTTTCTCCGGAACGGCTGAAGCGTTTGCGCAATGGGACGTGCAGACGCGCAGCGGTCTTGCAGGTTCCACTAGCATGGTCGTCTTTGTTGACGGAGACGTCCATGTTTCGTAGCTCGCTCACCTTAGCCATGTCCTTGGCGTTGTCGGTTTCTGCGTCTGCCGCGGATTCTGACAAGGAAACGAAAGACGCGCCGAAGTGGGATGTGAATGCGGCCCATGGCCCGGTCAAGCAGGTGAAGTTCACGACCGACGAGGGGACGTGGATGGATCTTGACGTCAGTCGCGATGGCAAGACCATTGCCTTCGCTCTGCTCGGTGACCTGTACACGCTGCCAATCGAGGGCGGCAAGGCCAAGCGCATCACCTCCGGAGCGCAATGGGATGTGCAGCCGCGATTCTCGCCGGACGGCAACGAGCTTGCGTTCACCTCGGATCGGGCCGGTGGCAACAATCTCTGGCGCGTACGTCTCGACGGCACGCACTACACGCAGGTGTCCAAGGAAGATTTCCGGTTGATGAACAATCCGGTGTGGACGCCGGACGGCGAATATCTGGTCGGCCGCAAGCATTTCACTTCGGAACGTTCCCTCGGCGCTGGCGAGTTGTGGCTGTTTCACAAGAGCGGCGGCGCCGGACTGCAGTTGACCAAGAAGAAGAATGACCAGCAGGATCTCGGCGAACCGGCGCTCAGCCCGGACGGTCGCTATGTCTACTTTTCGGAAGATGTGAGCAGCGGCGGCAACTTCCAATACAACCGCAATCCGCATGGCCTGATCTACGCGATCAAGCGCCTTGATCGCGAGACCGGCGAGATTATCGACATCGTTGCCAGCGAAGGCGGTGCCGTGCGTCCGCAGCCGTCGCCGGACGGCAAGTCGCTGGCCTTCGTGAAACGCATCGCCGACAAGTCGGTGCTGCATGTCATCGATCTTGCGACCAGCGCGGTCAAGCCGTTGTGGGATGGCCTGTCGCATGACATGCAGGAAGCCTGGGCGGTGTTCGGTCCTTACGCGAACTACAACTGGTTGCCGGATTCGAAATCGATGGTGATCTGGGCGCAGGGCAAACTCTGGCGCGTCGATGCGACGACCGGCGCGCCGACCGCGATTGCCTTCACAGCAGACGTTGATCAGACCGTTGCGGCACCGCTGCGTTTCGAACAGAAGCTGGACAGCGGCAGCTTCAACGCCAAGATGATCCGCGATGTCGCGACCAGTCCGGACGGCAAGACCCTGGTCTTCCATGCTGTCGGCCATCTGTGGACGAAGACCTTGTCGGACGGAAAACCGCAGCGACTGTCGAACGCGTCGGGTCGCTTCGAGTACCAGCCGAGTTTCAACGCCGACGGCAGCAAGTTGCTGTACACGATCTGGAGTGACGCACAACAAGCGGCGATCGTCGAACGCACACTCGCCGATGGCAGCGAACGCATGCTCACCGCGGCGCCGGGTTTCTATTATTCGCCGCGCTATTCGCGTGACGGTGCGAAGCTGGTGTGGTCGAAGCAGGCTGGCAGTTCGCTGACCGGTTCCTTGAACAGCGGTGAAGGCGGCGTCTGGTGGATGCCGCTTGCCGGTGGTGCCGCCAAACGCATCGCCAAAGAAGGCGTTGAACCGCAATTCAGTGCCGACGGCGAGCGCGTGCTGTTTCTCACCGGTAGTGGCTTGACCAAGAAATTGCAGAGTGTCGGATTGCACGGCGAAGAGCCGCGCGATGTGTTCACGCTCAAATACACCGACTACGTCTCCATCAGCCCCGACGGCCAATGGGTCGCCTTCACCGAATTGTTCAACGCCTATGTCGCGCCGATGCCGAAAACCGGTGGCGTGATCGAACTCGGCAAGGACACGACGGCGATTCCGGTCGCGAAGATCACCAGTGATGTCGGGTCCTACCTGCATTGGTCGAAGGACAGTGCCAGCCTGCACTGGATGGTAGGCGATCAGTACTTCACGCGTGACTTGAAGGACGCGTTTGCATTCCTGCCCGGCGCGCCGACGAAATTGCCGGAAGCGAAAGCCTTGCGCGGTGTCGCGATTGGTCTGTCGGTGCCGGTGGACGTGCCGGTGGATGTCGTCGCCTTCACACACGCGCGCATCGTGTCGAGGCGCGGCGATGAAGTGATCGAAGACGGCACCGTGCTGGTCGCGGGCGACACGATCAAGGCCGTCGGCAACGACATCGCGATTCCCGACGGCGCGCGTGTGATCGACGCGACCGGCAAGACCATCGTGCCGGGATATGT
>JAYUXS010000390.1:0-3269 GCA_043752845.1 Lysobacterales bacterium
AAACGATTGCGCCTAGCACGCTGTCGCCTTGACCAACGGCATCCTCGATCAGCCAGTCCATCACGCCAAACTCTGCAACGCGCTCAGAGGGCAAGACCAACCCGGATAGCCCCGGAGACTCTAGATCGAAATCTACCAACAGCACCCGCTTACCTTGTCGCGCCAGTCCCCAAGCCACCATGCAGAGCGCTGTCGAGCGACCGACCCCACCCTTGAGCCCAAAGAAAACCAGCCGATGCGGGTGCGAGTGCGCTTCAGGTTCTACTGAAGGCCGCAGCCAGTCCTGCCCGGTTACCTGCCGGTCTAACAGCATTACGTCCACGTCACCAAGTGGCTCACCGTCTACGTCAACACCCAGCGACACGGTCGTCCGATGCCAGTCAGTGCTTCCGAATACCGTTTCGGGGAATGAGAAGCTTTCTCGAAATAGGAGCTCCTTGCCCGTAGCGTATGGCGCCAATGAAACTTGAGCTGATTCCAGATGTTCTAAAGCTTCGGCCGGAAAGTCCGCCTTGGCGCAGTCCACGGCGAACCGCAGGCGACCGTAGATGTCCCGAATAATGCGGAGCGACTTGTCTGCGGGCAATGATGAATGCTGCGCGGCCTGCGCAGCCAACCGCAATGCGTCATGAAATCGAATTGTTACCATCACAGCATCCCGTTTTCCTTGGCCTTGTCTAGCGCCGCCATCACTTCGCCAGCCGCAGTCTGCCACTTGGCGACTGACGCCGTTGGCAACACTCCGTCGCGCCAGTAACGATGTTCGACTAACCAATCCGCAAACAAAGTTAAGCTCGGCATCGTAGACAAATAGGTCGTCGCTGTCCGCCCGTCAGGGATGAGTTGCGCAAAATCGCGAACCGCGTTTTTTAGTTCGGGCATGTGTACCTTGAAGCCCTTGCCTTTGGCGCCAACCGGCTTATCGATTGAACCATCACTGTCCGTAGGCGCTTGGCAGGCGACCAAGATAGCCTTGACACCACACTCTGCGGCAAAGCCAAAAAGTTGACCTGCATTGCCAAGGCGGGCACTCGTCAGCAGCACGCCAGCGTCATAGAAGTGCCTGCGGGCCGATTCGAAATAGCCGACTCGGGCTACACCCGTTGTGTTCATGATGATCTCTTCTCGTCCCTGTCCTGATCCAGCCAAACGCCGGCTTACACGCAAGCAAAGCTTCCGGCTCATGTGCCGAATATGCACGATTCCATCGTGGTAGTCGCCCACAAATTTCGATGAACGATGGGCGCTTGTTGATGCGCAACGGCTTTAGCGGTATCGCTACGCTCAACCCAGCCTCATTTCCCTCTCCCGTCGAGGGAGACGGGAAACAAGGTCAAACCAACTTGATCTCGCGCAACCGTTCCATTAAATACTCGTGCGAGGTGATCGGCGTTGGGTAGTGGCTGGGATTTTCGGAGGTCACGCAGTTCGGCAGCACGTCGATCAGAAAGTCGGGATTCGGATGCAGGAAGTACGGCACCGAATAGCGCGGCTTGCGCGCGTCAGGCCCCGGCGGATTGGTGACGCGATGGGTGGTCGAGGGATAGACGTTGTTGGTCAGGCGCTGCAGCATGTCGCCGATGTTGACGACGATGGTGTCACCGATGGTGGTGATCGGTAGCCACTCGCCTTCGCGCGTCAGCACTTCAAGGCCGGCGGCGCTGGCACCGACCAGCAGGGTGATGAAATTGATGTCCTCGTGCGCACCGGCACGCACGTTCGGCACGTCCGGCGCGGTGATCGGCGGATAGTGGATCGGACGCAGGATGCTGTTGCCGAAATCGATCTTGTCGTCGAAAAACATCTCGGGCAAATCGATGTGCAGGGCCAGTGCGCGCAATACGCGCACGCCGAGTTGGTCGAGCGCCGTGTACAGCGCGTACCCGGCTTCGTGAAAATCAGCGACTTCGGCCGGCCACAGATTTGGCGGCATGACATCGGCGTATTTCGAGTCGCGCGGAATCTCGCGACCGATATGCCAGAACTCTTTCAGGTCCGGATACTTCGAATCCTTCGCAGTCTCGACCATGAAACCGGTGTAGCCGCGCGCGCCGCCACCGCCGGGGATGTGATAACGCTTCTTGTCGCTTTCCGGCAAAGCGAAAAATGCCTTGAAGCGCGCATAAGCGCGGTCGATCAGCTGCGGCGAAATGCCGTGGCCGCTGATGCCGCAGAACCCGTATTCGCGATAGGCCGCACCGATGTCGCGCACGAAATTCGCGCGGTCACTGTCGTAGCGGCGGATATCCAGCGTCGGAACATGTTTATTGGTCATGGGTGGTTTCCCGATCGGGTCATGCGAATTGATGTGGTTCAAACTCAAAGTGCCGATGATACGGCGGTTGCCAGCGTCTGCGCGATCCGTGCCACCAGTGCGGCATCGTCGGCCTCAACGGTGACGCGGATCAACGGTTCGGTGCCGGAGGCACGCAGCACCAGACGCCCACGACCGGCGAGCGATTGCTCGGCGGCTTCGCGCGCGGAACGCACCGCATCATGCTCCAACGGCCGCAATCCACTGGCATAACGGACATTGATGGTCTGCTGCGGAAAGCGCGGCATCGACGTACGCCATTCCTGCGCATTGCGCCCGCTCGCCTGCAACGCTTGCAGCACCTGCAGTGCCGCGATCATGGCATCACCGGTCCCGGCCCGATCCAGACACAGCACATGACCGGAAGCTTCGCCGCCCAGCACACCGCCGCTTTCATGCAGGCGCTGATGCACGAAACGGTCGCCGACATTGGCCCGTGCAAACGCGATGCCATGACCGGCGAGCTTGAGTTCCAACGCCATGTTCGTCATCAGCGTGCCGACGATCGGCCCGCGCAGACGACCGTTGCGCTGCCATTCAACCGCCAGCACGTGCAGCAGGTCGTCGCCATCGAGCAAGGCACCGCTGGCGTCGACGAACATGACGCGATCACCATCGCCGTCGAAGGCGATGCCGAGATCGGCGCCCCGCGCGAGCACTTCCGCCTGCAGCGCGGCAGGCTCGGTCGATCCGACGCCGAGATTGATGTTCAGGCCATCGGGTTGCACGCCGATTGCAGTCACGTTCGCGCCCAGAGCCGAAAACAGGCGTGGCGCCAATTTGTAGGTGGCACCGTGCGCACAGTCGATGACGATGCGCAAATCATCGAGCCGGAAATCCGCGGGGACAGTCGCGGCAACGAAATCGAGATAGCGCTCGTCGGCATCGGTCATGCGCCGTGCGCGACCGAGCCGTTCCGGCGCAACCATCTTGCAGTCGTCCGCCAACGCCGTTT
>JAYUXS010000391.1:0-3242 GCA_043752845.1 Lysobacterales bacterium
GAGCGCGATCGCGACGACGCTGAGGGTGAACAATTCACGCGAGCCGGTGCGCGCCACCAGCCACAGCAACTTCGGCAACAGGCGTCTACCGCCAATCAACATCAGTGCGACGAAAGCGACGACCTTCGCAATGGTCAGCGCCAGTGCTCCCCAGATGTTGTGGTCGCCGCTGGTCGTTGGTGCTGCATCGCCGAGCAGTGATCCGAGATGCGGCAGCAGCACGAGCGCGAGCACCATCACCAGGTCTTCGACGACGAGCCATCCGATTGCGATGCGTCCGTTCAACGAATTCAACAATCCGCGCGCTTCAAGCGCACGCAACAGCACCACGGTACTCGCGACCGACAGCGCCAGTCCGAATACCATGGCAGCCACCAGCGGCCAGCCGAAGAAGTGGCCGAGCAGGGTGCCGAGCGTGGTCGCGACCGCAATCTGCACGATGGCGCCGGGAATCGCGATGCGCTTGACCTCGAGCAGGTCGTCGATCGAAAAATGCAGCCCGACGCCGAACATCATCAGCATGATGCCGATATCTGCCAGCTGCGATGTCATTTTCAGGTCGGCGTCGAAAACCGGCATCGCCGGTCCGAGCAGCACGCCGGCGAGCAGGTAGCCGATCATCGGCGGCATGCGCAGGCGTGCCGCGAGGTAGCCGAGCAGCGTCGCGAGGCCGAGGCTGGCGGCAATCGTGGTGATCAGGTTGATATCGTGCGGCATGGACTCATTGATTGCGGCGCCGGATCAGCACGAACAGGACTTTACCTGAGCGAGCTCACGACTTTGACGGCAGATCGCGTTTGGCGACGCGGACGGCGGCGTGATATTGCGCCAGCGTGACCGGTTCTATCGCCTGCGGCGCGGGTTCGAGTTGGATCAGGCTGAAACGATAATTGCCGACGTCGGCTTCGAACGGCAACGACATGCCGGCGGGCGCCTCGGTGCCGATGACGACGTGCACAAACTTGCCGTCCTGCGTGCCAACACGCAGCGTCACGGCAGCATGACCGGCCCAGACGCAGCGGGCGCCCACAGGGCAGCGACTGTCGGCCACATCGGTCATCCCGATCGTAAGCCCGTATCCGGCGACGGTGACCGGTGTGGCGGACGTCAGGTCGATCGTGACCGTATCCGGGGCTGGCGGAACTTGTGTTTCGTTCACCACCAAAGGCTCCAGTGGCGTTGTCGATGCAGGCAGGTCGCGCGACTCGCTCGAGCAAGCCTGTGCGACGCCGAGAATCGCGATGACAGCAGCACGTCGCAACAGATCACGCATCGTCCGGTTTGCCTTGGTCGCCTTCGGGCGGCGGTGGCCGATCATGACGTGCGCAACAGCGCATCCACAACCCGGATCGCGAGTGCATCCGAACTCGCCGACAGGGTGTCGAGCACCAGTTCCGCGCGTTCCGGACGTTCGTAGGGCGAGTCGATGCCGGTGAAATTGGGGATCAACCCAGCGCGCGCCTTGGCATAAAGGCCCTTGATGTCGCGTTGTTCGCAAATTTCCAGCGGCGTATCGACGAAGACCTCGATGAATTCGCGTTCGGCGAAGCGTTCGCGCGCCATGCGCCGCTCGTCGCGGAACGGACTGATGAAGGACACCAGCACGATCAGCCCGGCATCGGTCATCAGCCGCGCCACTTCGGCGACGCGGCGGATGTTCTCGACGCGGTCCTCGGCGCTGAAGCCAAGATCGCGATTGAGGCCATGACGCACATTGTCGCCGTCGAGCAGATAGGTGTGATGACCGAGCGCCAGCAGCCGCTTTTCGACCAGATTCGCGATCGTCGATTTGCCGGAACCCGATAGCCCGGTGAACCAGACGCAGCGTGGTGTCTGCGCCTTGATCGTGGCGCGCGCGAACTTGTCCACATCGAGTGCCTGCCAGTGCACATTGCTGGCACGGCGCAACGCGAATTCGATGCGACCCATCGCGACCGTGGCATTCGTGCTGCGGTCGATCAGGATGAAGGCGCCGAGCTCGCGATTTTCTGCATACGACGCGAACGCCACGTCTTGATCCAGCGACATATTGCAGTGCGCAACTTCGTTCAGCAGCAGGCGTGTCGCCGCGAGATGTTCCTGAGTGTTCACATCGACTTTGTGCTTGATCGAGGTGATCTGCGCATTCACGGTACGCGTTGCGCTCTTCATCAGATAGCGCCGACCGGGCAGAAGTGGTGCGTCGCTCATCCACAGCAGTTGTGTCGCGAACTGATCGGCAATGGCGCAAGGCGCGCTCGCAGTGGTCAGCACATCGCCGCGACTGATATCGATTTCGTCGGTCAGCGCCAGCATCACCGATTCGCCGGCGCGCGCGCGTTCGCGCCGCGCATCACCCACGGCGATGCTGGCGATACGCGACTGGCGACCGGAAGGCAGCGCCACGACCGCATCGCCGACGCTGATGTTGCCCGCGGCGACGAGTCCGGCATAGCCACGAAAATCCTGGTCCGGCCGGCACACCCACTGCACCGGCATGCGAAACGGGACGGTGTCGTCCGTCGTCTGAGCGGGAACGGTTTCGAGGTGCTCGAGCAGGCTTGGTCCCGAATACCAGGGCATGGCCGTGGCGCGCTGGATGACGTTGTCGCCGCGCAGACCGGAGAGCGGGATCGCCTGCACGTGGGCGATTCCGAGGGCGGTGGCGAGGTGTCGATAATCGTCCACGATGGCCTCGAAACGCGCGGCGTCGTAGTCGACGAGATCCATCTTGTTGACCGCGAGTACGACCTGGCGAATACCGAGCAGGGCGGCGATGTAGCTGTGGCGACGGGTCTGCGTCAGCAAGCCCTTGCGCGCGTCGACCAGTACTACGGCGACATCGGCCGTCGATGCGCCGGTGGCCATATTGCGCGTGTATTGCTCGTGTCCGGGGCAGTCGGCGACGATGAACTGGCGTCGGTCGGTGCCGAAATAGCGATAGGCGACATCGATGGTGATGCCCTGTTCGCGTTCCGCGGCGAGACCATCTAGCAACAGCGCGTAGTCGATCTCGGTGCCCTGCGTGCCGTGGCGGGCACTATCGCGTGCGAGTTTCGCCAATTGATCGTCGTAGAGCTGGCGGCTGTCATGCAGCAGTCGCCCGATCAGCGTGCTCTTGCCATCGTCGACGCTGCCGCAGGTGATGAAGCGCAGCAGGGGTTTGTGCTCGTGACGCGCCAGATATTCAGCGATCGATTGTTCTTGTGGGTCCAAACCTGGTTCGGACGCTGTTCGATTCTGCTGCATCAGAAATAGCCTTC